>DIVV01000127.1 GCA_002423385.1 bacterium UBP16_UBA6123 | reverse complement strand
GCGTAATAGCCGCATTTTTAAAGGGAATTTCTTTTACGATGAGCGTTTTAACTTTAATGCCCGCTACCGTTTCGTCTTTTGCTTCGGGAGCGCCGGGTGATGATTTAGCGAGTCCGAGTAATTTGTCGATTAATTTAACCGCTTTTTCTTCGCTGCCTGATTTAAGGCCGAAATAAACATCGGGCATCATATTTTTTTCTTTGATGTCTTTAGGATTTGCGATATTGCCTATAGCAACGAATAATTCGCCGTCAAACCATGAAAGAATATCTTCTTCGAGGCTGATGCCGGCCATCATTAACATCGGCGTAGCAGCCGCAAGGTCGGGCATTTTAAAAAGTTCTTTATTGAGGTTAAGTTTAAGGTCGATAAACATTACCACGTCGGCCGGCATTGCAATCGCCGAATGCACCGCGCGTTTGATTCCGCCTAATATCATTTTAACTAAAGACATAACTTTTTTAGTTTCTTCGTCTTTAGGCTCGTTAAGTGAAATAACGCCGCTGGTGGTAACTCTGGAAAGATCGTCAGCCATAAAGCCGCCTAAAGCCATATAATTAACGGCGTCGGCTATTTTCTGCTGTTCGGGATCGTTAATTTTTTTGAGGATTTCGGTATCGAAAAACATAATGCTGGTTATGTCTTTGCCGGCTTTTTCACAGGCAGCTTTAAATTTAGCGTTGGCCGCAATCGTTTCTTTTTCGTCTTTTAAAGCAAGCGCCACGCCGCTAAAAATTTCAAGATCTTTTGACTGAGCGATCATACCGAGCGTCATGCCGTTAATAAAAAATCTTACGTCTTTGCCTTTGAGATGATCTTTCGATTTATCTTTAGCTTCCACTTTGACTATTTTCATACCCTGCTCTTCAGCATCGGTGTAAACAACTTCTTTACCTTCTTTTTTTGATATCGCCGTAAATTTTTCTTTCAATTTGTCAAAAACTTCAACCGGCGCTTTGTCGTTGTCGAAAACCGCAAGCAATAAAATAGAGGGCTCGTCTTTAATATTTTTTTCATTCGGAAAAGCCGCGACGGTAAAACTGGTAAGGTTTTTAACTTTTTCGACTAATCCTTTAGGAAATTCGGTACCTGATTCTTCCGCGAATTTTTTAGCCACTTTGTCAAATTCGGGATTCTGGATAACCATGTCGTAATACTTACCCATAGTAGCTTTCTGAGCTGCATTAAATAAAAGCGAATAAACGAAGGTCGCGTTTTTAGGAACGCCGGGCACCTTGTCGATAGCCGCGAACGCCGCTGCGGCCGTTAAAAAAATAGCAATAACCGTAATTACCGCGATAATACCTCTTTTTTTCATTAAGAAAAACTCCTTTCGAACCTCTGAATAAATTTTGTTTTTTTGATTATTTTCTTTTTGTCTGCTTAATATATCAGATAAAAAAATAAAGGTCAAGTTTTTTTATTGTATTTTTTAATCGCTTTTTCAAATTACCGCCGAAAACACACTCAAGGAAAATGTATACATGAAATATGAGTAAGAAAATACAAATAAGAAAATATAAATTGACATTATATTCTAATACTGATAGAATATTTTTATTATAAACAAAATTTAACCGGCGGCGTTATTTTTTATGAACTTTGTCTTCTATAATAATTTAAAATTATACCAGAAAATTACGGTCGTAATTTTTACGATGGTGCTTTTAACGGCTTTATCGATGTATCTGAGCTCGAATTATATATTCAAACAAAATTTTGAATTATCGATTAAAAAGCGCGTATCCGAAACTCTCGAGGTAACTCACAGCATTATAGAAGATTATCACAACCGCGCGCGCTCCGCTCTCGGCATCATAACTTTAACTCCCGAATTTGTAAACGCGGTAACTGCCGCAAACCTGCCTTATATAAGAGAATACCTGCAAATTATTCAAAGCAACCTTTTGCTTTCGATAATCGAAGTATATTCAAAAAATGGCGAATTACTCACGCGCATCGAAGCGCAAAACATCCAGAACGAAAAATACCACACTCTGGCCCAAAGCGTTCTTTTGCAGGACGCTTTTATTAAGTTAAAAAAAAGCTGCGACATAGAATTTCACAACGGCGCGCTGCAGATAAAAGCCGTCATGCCCGTCGTTTCGCCCAGCACTTTCGAATCGGAAGGCGCAGTTGTAATAACCTATCCTATAAATCATTATTTCGCGGATTTGTTAAGATGCATAACCAATACCGACGTGTTAATCTTTAATCCCGAAGGCGTTCCGGCCGCATCGGCGGTGCTGAATATGCATGGCCAGAGGGAATTTACTAATTTCGAATTCGAGGTCGAAGGCTTTAAAAACAAATATCAGTCACTGCCCGATTTTATATTCGACTCAAAAACTAAAAAATTAAAAGAAAAATACTGCATCGCGCGATTCAACGATAAATCTTACGCGCTCGGCTTTTCTCCGCTTTATAAAAGCGATCACAGCGTAAGCGGAATTATAGCCTGCGCCATACCCTTAGAAAAATTATACGAAGTGCAGAACAAAACGGCCGATTTTTTAAAAGGATTTCTTTTAATTATCGTTTTTTTAACTCTGATTATCAGTTATCTTTTCAACCGCGGCCTTACCGGCCCGCTTTCAATTTTAACCCAGAAAGCGCAGATAGTAAAATCCGGCCAGATCGACGACTTCAACATACCCGTTACTTCTCACGACGAAATAGGCATATTGACCGACACCTTCAACCAGATGACCTTCAGCCTTAAAATAATGATGAACGAATTGACAAAAACCAATAAACTTCTAGAGCAGAGGCTTTTTGAAATCAAAGTTCTCTACGATATTTCGCAGAGCATAAATTTTATTTCCGACACCCAGGAATTATTATCTAAAATTATACAAAAAACCATAGAGGCGGTCGACGCTCATCACTCTTCAATAATGCTTTTAAACGACACTACCGACGAGCTCGAAGTTAAAATTATCCAGGGAATCGCGCCTCATAAATTCAACGACCAGAAAATCGATTTCGAAAATCCTTCCATAACCGGAGCTCTTGCCGGCGCCCGAATACGCTCCAATCTTGGAATAGCGGGAGCCGTTTTCCACTCCGCTCAACCTTTGATTATTAACGACACTCAAAAAGACGGAAGATTTCATAAGATGCCCGAATCGAATTATATTATCGAAAACATGATATGCGTTCCGCTGATATCCAACAATAAGCCCTACGGCGTAATCAACGTGGTAAATAAAAACGGCGGCATGAATTTCAGCGAAAACGACCTTCATGTAATAACTTCTATCGCCAACCAGATATCGCTGATACTCGAAAAAGTCAAACTCTACGAACAATCGATAACCGACGGCATGACTAAATTGTTCATCCACCGCTATTTCCAGGCCCGCCTCGACGAGGAAATAATAAGAGCGCGCCGCTACCAGAGCACTCTTTCACTGATAATGCTCGACGTAGATCATTTTAAGCGATTTAACGACACTTACGGCCACCAGATGGGAGACGTGGTACTTATCGGCGTGGCCGGAGTAGTTCAAAGCCTGATAAGAAATAATATCGATATTCCCGCCCGCTATGGCGGCGAAGAATTTGCCGTAATACTTCCTGAAACCGATATAGAAGGCGCCTACAGATTAGCCGAACGCATACGGTTCGAAATATCGAAAAAAGAATTCGAGCACAACCATAAAAAAGTCAACGTGACCGCGAGTATCGGAATCGCCTCCTACCCGCTTCACGCGACATCGAAGCTCGACCTTATAGCTCACGCCGATCTGGCGCTTTACAAATCGAAAGAAAACGGGCGCAATAAAGTCAGCATCTATGAACCATGACAAATATTAGTGTAAATCGATTTGCGGCTTCGGGCCGCCTGAAAAGTTTTTCAACGCAGCCACTGTATTAAATTAGAAAGAGGCTTTCAATAATATGGACACTCAAAATTTTTTATTCGCTTTCTCTCTGACGCTATTTGCGGGTCTGGCCACGGGCATCGGCAGCGCGATCGCCTTCTTCGCAAAAAAATTCGACCCGCGTTTTTTATGCGGATCATTAGGATTTTCCGCCGGAGTAATGATCTACGTTTCATTCGTCGAAATTTTCGACAAAGCAAGAACTTCGCTTTCTTTAATTTACGGCGATAAAACGGGATACACGCTCACCGTGATCTCTTTTTTCGCGGGAATTGCCATAATAGCGATTATCGATAACTTAGTGCCGTCATACGAAAACCCTCATGAAACTCAATTCATGGATAAAATGTGTGACGACTGCGACGAAAACGGCGTAGCGGCCGTTGAAGCAGCCACGCAGGTCGAAAAAGACGCCGCTAAAGATAAAAAACTTTTAAGAATGGGAATGTTTTCAGCGCTGGCGATCGCCATCCATAACTTTCCTGAAGGCCTGGCCACCTTTATAAGCGGCCTCCAGCAACCCGAAATAGGCGTCAGCATCGCCATAGCTATCGCCATCCATAACATTCCTGAAGGAATAGCGGTATCCGTGCCGATTTACTACGCCACTAAAAGCAGGCGCAAAGCGTTCACTTATTCTTTCCTTTCGGGTTTATCGGAACCGCTGGGCGCCATACTCGGTTATTTTTTACTTATTAATTTTTTCTCCAACGCGCTCTTCGGCTATGTATTCGCTCTGGTGGCGGGAATTATGGTGTATATATCGCTCGACGAACTTCTGCCGACCGCCGAAAAATACGGCGAACATCATATCGCCATCTACGGGCTGATATCCGGTATGCTGCTTATGGCAGTGAGCCTTTTGTTGTTCGCATAAAGAATGCCGCATTATTTTTTAAAATATAGAAATAAATAAATAATTTACTTCATTTTAATTATTTTGTTTATTTTATTTGAAATTCACGAGCAGCTCGGCTGGATTACTTTGCAGCACGGCAGCCACTTCAGGCGGTAATATGCTGATATTTAAAATTTTAAGAAGCATTTTTATTTCAGCCGACCTGTTTTTAAACTCGATAAATTCGCAGGCGTTGATAAATCCGGCATATCCGAACATATCATAATTAGCCATCCGTAATATAGGTTCGGTATTAACGCCCTTAGACTTTAAATATTCGAGCCGTCTTTTGTGATAACCCGTATAATTTTGCTCGTCGCCTTTTTTAGCCGCTTCTTCGGCTTTTATAAGCTGCTCGACGATCTTGGGGTAATTGGCGGTTTCGCCTATGGAATCGCGGATATTGTCGATAACAAACTCCAGCTCTTTAACGTTAAATGAGCGCAGGCGCGGAAGCGCTTTATCACGGATAGCGATCATTTTTTTTATACGGCTGGCGTAAATATTAAAGGCCGCCTTGATATCGGCCGTAGTCTGCGAATAATCTTCGTAAAGCTCGTACAGATAATTTACTTCGAAACCGAGCTCCTCCATTTTAGCCGCCGACTGTTCGCATCTTTGCGTAAAATCCGCCGCCTCGCTTTCGCAGGCGACGATTCGGGCCTCGAGCTCGTAACGCTTTAAAGGATCGTTGAGAAGCGCATTGATTTCGGCGATTTTCTTTTCGTCGAAGTGAAAGCATCTTTTCTTTTCCATGTAGTTTGATATGCGATAATATTTACGGAAATTTTCATCGTAAGTCTCGAAAAATTTTGCGGCCTCGCCTAAAGGCTTTTTTAAATATTTTTCAAGCTCGGTAGTCACCATGCCCTGTTTTTGATAATTTTCGACCATACGCCGATAAAAAGCGATAAGAGTCGAATCGCCGCTCGGATCTAATTTAGCTTCGAGTTCACCCATTTTAGTAACGGCTATATAATAATTATCGGGATCTTTAAGCATTTTTTCGAAGGCCGCGGCCTCTTCCGGCTTCATGCTGCGCGAATGACGTTTGAGACGGGCTTCGAGCTTATCGACTTTAGCCACCATCATTTCAAAACCCCAGAAAGCCCTGCCCACATTACGGATATCGCCGTCAAGGACTTTTTCGAGTTTCTTAGTAACGTAACCCTTAGACGAAAAATCTTCTTTTATTTTTTTCAAAAACATTTGTTTAGCCATATCGGCTATAGGCTTACAATCTTTTCGCTCGGGATTGCCCCATTCGTCTTTGGCCTTGCCGTCGCTGTAAAATAAGAAAATTTCGCCGGTGCGTATCATCTGTTCAAAATCTTTAATATCTTCTTCTACCGCATCGGCGTTCATGCAGTCTTTTTTTGAAATTTTATTCAGTATTTCTTTATAGCGTGGATTTTCATGGTCTATTTCTATTTTTTCGAGTTTTTCTTTGAGGCTTTTTAATTTAGCGAAGCCGTCATAAAACCGGTCGAAAATTTCAATAATGACCGGCAGCTCTTTTTCTTTGACGGCTTTTTGAAGCTGCCAGACGACGAACTTACGGGATTTAAGCTCGTTAATTTCAGGAGCGAACAATTCCATCAAAACATTCTGGGGATTTTTTTCGGCGGCCACTTCGATCTGCTGAACTTTATAAACTAAAGTGTTGAGATCGTCGAAAGACGGCTCCGGTTTTGCCGCGACAAGCGATTCGAACATGAATTCGGGTATTTTATCTTTATGGCGCTTTATAAGGCCTATCATCACATTATAACGCTTTATCGAAATAGCCTTTTTATAAGAAGTGTTATCACCCATAACGCGCCCCGCTTTCATGCTATATTTAAATGAACTTTCTTTAAATTATATAACATAAAGGAAATTATGTCAATAATTATGAATTTTTTTTGTGTAAAACTTAATTTTTAAAATACACCGTAGTGATATTTTATGTTCCGACAGCCTCTATAGAAGTTTTAATAGACTGTTTAAATTCGGCTTTTTTATTCTCATCGCCCTTCGCTTTAATTCTTACGAAAAAATTTACGACGGACCCGATGGTACGGGGCGGACTGTAAAAATCGGAAATGACGTCTTCGTGAGCGATGTGTATAAAATCGACGTCCGATAAAACGGCCTTGCCCGGAGGCGGAATTAAGGTTTCATCGTCCTGCGCGTCGGGCGTTCCGTCTGTAAGCTGTTTTGTATAAGTCAGAACGCCGTCTTTTAATTCAAGTTCAACCTTGATTGTATAGCCCGGCGTCGAAGCGCCGGTAGAATTACGCTTGCCGAGCTTATTGATTGAAAAACTCATTATGCTCTGATTGGAAGCGCTCGATTTAGCCACCTTCAAATTAAGCGGAGCGTTCACGTTAGAAAAAGGATTCACAAAATTTTCACTCGCCGGGCATGAATAAACAAGCTGTTTTTTTGAGATTTTTAATTCATTATTGGGATCGGTCACGGTATAATCGACGGAAACTGCATCTGAAGCCTTGTGAAGGTCTTCGCGAAGCATTTTAAAAAACAATTGCGACTCTTTAAGCCGTTCGGCGTGCCACATGGAAGAGCCGACGTTTTTGGTACCCTGCGATATCATCTGGGAAACTAAAGTGAAGGCCAGACCGATTATCGCCACGCTGACTAAAATTTCCATTAAAGTCATGGCTTTAGAGGCATTGCGATGTTTTAGCAGCGGCGCGAAGCCGTAATTATTAACTTTCATAACACGCTCCTTTAAGTGAGTATAGGTTCATTAAGGTTAAGTATCTTATCAGCGGATAATTTATAATCTTGAAAAGTTCCGATATATAATCTTTTATTTTTTTCGATCTCGAGCATCGTGAAACTTCGATTGGTAACGGTTATGCCGCGCGCCACCTCGAGCATTCTGATAGCTTCTTTGGGCATCTTCATATAATCGTACAC
>DIVV01000039.1 GCA_002423385.1 bacterium UBP16_UBA6123 | reverse complement strand
ATATTCCGCCGCATAATTTGACGGAGGTAATAAACGCCGTCATAGCGCTTATTGAAAACCCTGAAATATCCATAGACGAACTGGTTGATAAATACGTTAAAGGCCCGGATTTTCCGACCGGCGCTTATATAACCAATAGAAAAGAAATGGCCGATATTTATAAAACAGGCCGTGGCAGAGTGGTAATGCGTTCGGTCGTCGATATCGAAACCGACGAAAAGCGCAATAAAAATTTCATCATAATATCCGAAATACCGTATCAGGTAAATAAAGCTAAGATGGTAGAGGATATCGCCGATTTAATTAACGAGAAAAAAGTAGAAGGCGTATCGGATATCCGCGACGAATCCAACCGCGAGGGCATAAGGGTGGTCATAGAGTTAAAACGCGGCGAAGAACCCGATTTAATACTCAACCATCTTTACAAACACACCAATCTTCAAACTTCATTCGGCGTAATTATGCTTTCGCTTGTCGATAACAAGCCGCGCGTTCTTAATTTAAAAGAAATGCTCAGTCTGTTTTTACTGCACCGTTTTGAAGTGATTACCAACCGTACGAAATTCGAACTTAAAAAAGCGGAAGACCGGCTTCATATATTAGAAGGTCTGCGTATAGCAATTGAAAATATTGACGATGTCATAGCTATTATTAAATCGTCAAAAAATACTGAAGAAGCCAAGCTGGCCCTTATTTCCAATTTCGATTTCTCCGAAGTGCAGGCGCAGTCGATCGTAGATATGCGTTTAAGATCGCTCACCGGCCTTGAAATAGAAAAGATCGA
Organism: bacterium UBP16_UBA6123; assembly: GCA_002423385.1. Taxonomy (GTDB): domain Bacteria; phylum Muiribacteriota; class UBA9980; order UBA9980; family UBA9980; genus UBA9980. The sequence goes on along the minus strand of DIVV01000039.1, from coordinate 18,397 downwards.
AACCGAATTTCAGGAATTGATGAAACGCATCGCGGATTTACGCGCCATACTCGCCGATTCGAAGCTCGTTTACGATATAATAAGAAAAGAGCTCGTTGAAATCCGCGAAAAATACGGCGACGAACGCCGCACCAGATTTTTAGATAAAATAGATGAAATAACCAAAGAAGATTTAGTTAAAGAAGAAAACGTAATGGTAATAATAACTCATTCGGGTTATATTAAAAGAATGCCGAGCGAAACTTACCGTTCGCAGAACCGAGGCGGTAAAGGCTCGACTATAGGCAAGATGATCGACGAAGATTTCGCCGAACGCATTTATGTGGCCTCGTCTAAAGATTATCTATTCTTCTTTACTAATTTTGGTAAAGCCTATTCAATAAAGGTTTATGAAATACCCGAAGCGACCAAGCAGTCGCGCGGCAGGCTGTTATCTAATATAATCAAACTCGAGCAGAATGAAAAAATATCGGCGATAGTGCCGGTAACGAGTTTCGACGAAACCACTTTTTTTGCGTTCGTGACCAAATACGGTCAGGTAAAGAAAACGGCGTTAATCGATTATAAAAATTCGGTATCGCGCGGCATAATAGCTATCAAGCTCGATGAAAACGATGAATTGGTAAAAGTATGTATGACAAACGGCAATTGCGATCTTATGATATGCACGCGATTCGGTCAGGCCGTGTGGTTCTCCGAAAAACAGGTGCGCGGCATGGGAAGATCCACCCGCGGCGTAAGGGGCGTTAATCTAAAAGACGCCGATTTCGTTATCGATATGGAAACAGTCAATGAGAGCAGCACTATACTTACGGTGACTGAAAACGGTTATGGCAAGCGTACGCCAGTGGCTAAATATCGTAAGACAAGGCGCGGCAGCTCGGGAGTTATCAATATTAAAATAGTCGAAGATAACGGACCGGTCGTTGGAATGCTCGAAACTACGACAGGCGACGAGGGCGATATAGTTTTACTTACTCAAACCGGAATGATAATCCGCACGAGCGTGGTCGCTATATCCGAAACCGGCCGTAACACCATAGGCCGAATTTTAATACGCATGAACGCTAACGATAAAGTAATAGGCGTTTCTCATGTTGAAAAAGAAGTCAACAAGGAGACCATCTATAAAACATCTTCATCGACGGGCGAGGGCGAAGAGATAATCGACGACGACGCCGCGATTGTAGATGATATCGAAGACGATATAATAGAAGAAGAAGAACCTAAAACAGAAAAATAATAAGTACAAGAATATAATATTCGCGGGATCGCCATTATAGTTTATAAAAAAGCGGTTCCGCGAATGTTAATTTAATGTGAAATGAATGGCTTTTAAAGAATTTTTTTCGTTCAAGGTAACCCGCGAGTTCGGCGTGCTGCTGTTTTTTATAGTGGTCACGTTTTTTTTCGTAGTTTACGAAACGGAGCAGATGGGCGTCAGCCAGCTTCAGGTCGAAGTGAGCGAGCTGGAGAATAAAATCAAAATGGCTAAACTTGAAAATGAGCGGCTGGCAATGGAAATAGAAGATCTTAAAACCGACGTCGGAGTGGTCAGGCTCGCGCGCGAGAGGCTGCGTCTGGTGTTTCCCGGCGAAATAGTCGTAAAGGCCGTTTCCAGCGAAGAAGTTCAGATACAAAAAATGCGAAATCGCCTTGCCAGCGCTAAAAAAAGCGAGGTAAAACCCGTCAAGCGCGAAGAAATAACTTCTTATCAGCAGTACGGTTCGCAAGGCGAATACGGCGCGGCGCCGGTCGGAGAAGAAATTATTACTCTCGATGATATTCAGCCGGACGAAGATATATTAATAGATGAAGAGTCGCTCGAAGAAATAGACGACGGTGAGTGATTAATAGTTGAGTAAAGTAAAAATTAACGATAAAATAATGAAAAATAAAATAACGGCCGCGGCTGATTTGAAAAAATGCGCGGCCGAGCTTGCCGACGTTCAATCCGAGAGCGATTTGCGCGATATGGATATCGACAAGGTGGGCGTCAGCGGCTTATCTTATCCAGTCTGTGTTTTAGACAGAAATAATGAAAAACAAAATACCGTAGCGACCGTCGGTATGTACGTAGATCTTCCCAGGCGCTTTCGCGGCACTCATATGAGCCGTTTTGTCGAAATTTTAAGCGAATATCGCGGCCTTATTACGATGCATAATATAGATAAAATATTAAAACGCATGATAAAGAAATTCGACGCTACTTCGGCCCATTTTCAGATGAATTTTGATTATTTTATAGAAAAAACCGCGCCTGTTTCCGGGGTTAAAAGTCTTATGAATTATGAATGCGAGTTTATAGGCAGTTATTCTCTGGCGGAAGGATACGATTTCGTGCTCGGCGTTAAAACGCCCGTCAATACGCTCTGTCCCTGTTCTAAAGAAATATCGGCGGGCTTCGGCGCTCATAATCAGCGCAGTTTAATAAATATACATGTCAGGTTTAAAAAATTAGCGTGGATAGAAGATATAGCCGAAGTTGCCGAAAAATCTGCCTCAGCGCCGGTATTCGCTCTTTTAAAACGGCCCGACGAAAAGTATATTACAGAATTGGCATATTCAAACCCGCGTTTCGTCGAAGACGTGGTGCGCAACGTCGCAAAAACTTTCATGCACGACGATAATATAACCTGGTTTACCGTCGAAGCCGAAAACCATGAATCTATACACGCTCACAATGCCTACGCTATAATAAAGCGCGATAAAAGAAATATAATTAATTAATCTTATGAATAATCGTCGTTTAATTTTAAACGTTATTATAATATTTATAGCGCCGTTATTTTTGTTGATTTCCGGCGGAAAAGATCTGTCGTCGGCCCTTGCGGCCGAGCCGCCGTTGATTAAGGCGGTCAAAAATTACGATTACGATTTAGTCGAAAAACTTATCAAAAGCGGCTGCGATATAAAGGCGCGAAGCGAAAAAGGCATGACTCCGGCGCATCAGGCGCTCAAAATTTTTCGCGACGGCGGCGGCTATGTTATGTATACCTGGGACAGCGAGTTCGTGCTGCTCGAATCGGGAGAGATTTCCGTTAAAATGGCGCGTCTCATACTGGAAAACGGTGGAGAGTGCGTTTATGCCGATGATTCCGAATCGAAAGACTCCACTCTGTCGCTTGCCGCTATAAGCGGTGACGCAGGTCTTGTATCGCTTCTTATTAAAGGTGGCGCCGACGTTAATTATAAAGGCGCGAATTCGTTGACTCCGCTTATTTTAGCCGCCATGACGGCTTCGCCTGAAATTTTAAAAATATTGTGCAACGCCGGAGCGGATATAAATGCAAAGCTCGATTCAGGCGAGAATGCCCTTACAATGGCTATGATGATGAAAAAACACGCGAACGCCCTGTTCCTTGCGAAGCGCGGCGCGGACGCCAACTTGCCGTATTTTTTCAGCAAGCAGCCGCCGCTCGAATTCGCCATAAAGGAAGGCGCGCCGTTTGAACTGATCGAGGCGCTCGTCAAAGGCGGCGCGAATGTCAATTTTACGAATCCTAAAAATAAAAGAAGCATTCTGGTATGCGCTCTTGATTACTGTCTTTCGAACGACATTATTAAATCACTGGTTGAAAGCGGAGCGGATATAAACGCGGCTTCGTATTCCGGCAAAACTCCGCTGATAGCGGCATCGGCCAGTATAGATAATATCGAAAACCTGAAGTATCTTCTGTCAAAAGGTGTAAATACCGGGGCGAAAGACGATTCCGGCTCGAGCGCTATAGATATCGCCGAAGCTAACGGCAACCAGGAAGCCATGACATTGCTTTCTAAATCGGGGCTGAAAAGCGACCCGGCCAATAAGAACATTTTAAACGCCCTGCTGGTAAAGGCCGCCATGGATTCGGACACGGGCGAAATCAGAGCGCTCGTCGCTAAGGGCGCATCGGCGTGCGCCGGAAATCAATACGGCTCACCTATTTTATATGAATGCGTTCGCGAAGGGAAAATCGAAGCCGCCATGGCTCTGATCGAAAGCGGCGCTGAAATATTTAAAGAGCTGCCTGGAGATTGTTACGACGCGCTGGTAGAGGCTATTAACCGTAAAAATACGGCTTTGATCCATAAAATGCTGGATAAGATCGAAATAGATAAAAGATCACACACGGCCGAAATATATTTAAAAACGGCGATAAGCGTTAATTCTGTAGCGACACTCTCGTATCTGCTATCTAAAGGGTTCGATCCCGACCAGAGGTTTATTCTGGTCAGTGAAAATAAAACAGAAGAGTGTCCGGCCGCAGTTTATGCCGCTAAATATTTAATCGACCCGGCGGCTGTCTTAAACATGCTGCTGGCTGCCGGTGCGGATATAAACGCGCGCGATTCGCAAGGAATGAGCGCGCTGATGCATGCGGTTAAAAATGACAAAACCGCCGGCGCGGAGTTTATGTTGAAAAACGGCGCGGCCGTGAATCTTAAAGATAACGAGGGGCGGGGAGCTGCCGATCTGGCGGCGTTGAATAAGAACCGGGCCATGATGGATCTTTTGATAAAACACGGCGCGAAATACGATTATGAAAACGCTCAGGCTAACGCCGAAAAATTTTTAATGGACATCGAGGGTAATAACGTCAAAGAGCTCGCCGCGGTGGCGGGAAAGAAAGGCGCCGGCGCGGATATTATTTTCAAAAACGGTAAAACCGCGCTTATAATGGCCGCGGAAAAGTGTAATTTTAAAATGGTGAAACTTCTGATCGAAAAAGGCGCCGACGTCAATCTGACGCTTAAAGGCTGTCCTGACGATTTTTACAAAAATAGTTTAGAATACGATATGAATAAAAAGAAGATAGAGGCCATGAGTTACAATGCGCTCAACGCGGCCGTGGCCTGCAAGCAGTGCGCCGATAAATTTAAAACGATTGAATTTCTTTTAAAAAGCGGCGCGAAGATTATACCTTCCGTAATAAGAGCTGATACAGTAATTTATTTTGGCGATAATGAAAATATATTCAAACTTTTAGTTGCCAGCGGGCTGGATATAAACACCAGGTTTTATGAAGGCGAAACCGCTTTGATGGCTTGCTGTGAATATAGATTTGACTCCGGTACCGCCGGGTATCTGCTTAAAAAAGGCGCCGATGTGAATATATGTAACGACAACGGAACGAGCGCGCTTATGAAAGCCGCTAAAAAAGGATTTTATGATGAACGTATCGCCGCTCTTATTAAAGCGGGCGCAAACGTGAATCAGGTCGATAAATTCGGAAATACCCCTCTGATATATGCGTTTCAGGACAGCAACCGGCCGGATAAAAAACTGGTGCAGGCGCTCGTCGACGCCGGCGCGAAAATAGAGCACAAAAACGCCGAAGGATTCACGGCGGCTTATTACGCCGCTTGTAACGGCGCGGACGAGCGGTTAAAAGAACTAATGGAAAAGGGCGCCGCAGTGGATGAATTCAGTGACTCCGCGAAGATATCTCTATTGAGATATCATATCAGGAAAAATGAGACGGCCGAAGTGGAACGCATACTGTCCGAAGGCGCGAAACCTGATTTTATGATGGGAGAATCCGGTTATGCGAGAATATCGGCGCTTTCTTATTGTATAAGAGAACGCATGAATGAAATCGCCAAAATGCTTCTGGACAGGAGCGCCGGCTTAAAATATGGTTACGGTTCCGGCGGCGATAGAGATGACGCCCTGTGCGAGGCTCTGGCAATTAAAAATTATGAAATAGCCGGCTATATAATCAACCGGATAACGATCGAGCGCGTGGTCAAAAAAAATTACATTGCCCGGTTTAACGGCGCTGCCGCGATTCATCATGCGGCTTTAACCGGCGATATAGATATGATCAAAAAAATAATATCAGCCGCGGGCGATATTAACTGCCTGGATGAAAACGGTCGAAACGCTCTGCAGTTGATGTGTCGTGAGACAGGTAACTGGCAATTTAATAATTATGACGGTTTTGGCTATCTGATCGATAACGGCATACTAATCGATAATCGTGATAATAAATCAGGCGAAAGCGCTATTTTCATCGCGGTCGAGTGGGGAAGCGAAACCGCCGCGGCAGAACTGATAAAAAAGGGCGCCGATATCAGCTTTAAAAACAACGAAGGTATAACGCCTCTTATAAAAGCAGCCAGATGCGGGCATAAAGGTAAGATAGAGCTCCTTTTAAAAGCCGGCGCGAAAGTCGATTATAACGACAAAAAGCATGTGGATGCGCTGCTGCGTTATTCGATTTTATATTCAGAGCCGGCCGACGTCGATTTTTATATTAAAAAAGGTTTGAAACTGGCCGCGAATGCGGATGAATTCTATAAAAACAATTTCAACACGGCGATATCGAACAACAAAGTCGCCGCCGCCGAAGTATTCATAAAAAACGGGTTCAAGGCGGATTTCAAGGGCGGGATGAAGGAACTCGGCGTTTATGACGCGGCACGCTCGGGGCATCTGGAAGCCGTGAAATATTTTATAGATAACGGCGCCGATATAAACGCTCCGAACGGTAACGCCGAAACGCTTTTGATAAGTGCGGCTAAATATCAATGTAAAGCCCTTATGCTTTATCTTATTAACGCCGGCGCCGACGTCAAATGCGTCGATGACTTCGGCCGCAGCGCTTTACTGAGTTTACTGGATAATATAACATATGTTGGAAGCCGCAGTTGTATTCACGATCATGTGATAATAAATACTGATCTTATTGAGCTGCTGATTAAAAAAGGCGCAGAAGTCAATGTTAAAGACAAAGAGGGGAACACACCGTTTAAAATGGTGAATCAGGCTTTATTAAGGCTTAAACATGGAAATAACTGTAAAAAGTGCGCTGACATGATTAAAACTATTGTTAAAATTTTAAAGTCGGCCGGCGCGAAATAATTGTCATACATCTTGCCTGAACAAATTAAGATAAAAAGTTAAAACTATGTGATTCTTTATAATACATAAAAATCAAGGAGGTCATTATGCAGTATAACGATCATTTGAACACGTGTGAAATTAAATTCTCACATACGAATATTATCGCGAAAGACTGGAAATCACTTGCCGGATTTTATATGGACGTTTTCGGCTGCCAGCCGACATATCCTGAAAGAAACCTGTCCGGCGATTGGCTCGACGCGCTCACAGGGATAAAAGGGGCTCGCATAATGGGAATGCACCTGGTTTTGCCGGGTTTCGAAAACGGCCCGACGCTCGAGATATTTGAATACGCGCCGCAGAATCCGCGCGGCGACAAACCGGCCATCAACAGGCAGGGATTGGGCCACATAGCTTTTCATGTTGACGACGTGGAACTTGTCGTGAAAAAACTTCAGGAACACGGCGGCAAACTTTTGGATGAAATCATAAGAAGGCAATATCCTGAACTTGGATTGCTCACGGCCGCGTACGCGCAGGACACTGAAGGCAATTTCATCGAAATACAGAACTGGAAGAAATAGGGGCGCTGATTGAATGAAACCTGGAATGCCCCTACATTGATCGAATATGGCGGCCTGGCTCAAAACAAGGAGTTGAAAAGCTGAATCTATCACGCTTGAAAATTCGGACAATTAATTATTTTTTCTTTTTATATGCCGCTCGGTCTTTCGGCGGTTTTATTTAATAGCGTCGTTGAGCGTCTGAAGGTCTTTTATTAAATATTGGCTTATGTCGGGATAAACTTTCATTCTTTTATCGAGCGCGTTTATATAAGCGTCGAAAAGGCCTGCTATATAATCTTTTAATTCATTTTTAGAAGAGGCCGCGTTAATTTTATTGACGAATTCTTTTTCATTAATTGAAAACGCGCTTTTATCGCCTTCTTCAGGAAGCGCACCGGGAATATTGAGCGCGAAGACCGTATCGGATTCTTCATCGTAAAATAAATTTTTAATTTTATTATTACTAAGGGCGCCCGATTCAATAGCGGCTGTGATTGAATTTTTCAAATTACCGGCTATAGTTTTAATTTCGGCCATATTTTTAAGCGCGGCTTCGGCTTCGCCGCCTTCGAGATTTTTGCCGGAACGGTCGGCGGCGACAGCTTTATCGGGGTAAATAGTCGGCATAGTTTCGGCAATGAGGTTATGTTTTTTCAAAAATTTAGGCGCCGCTTTCGGGATGGCGAGAAGTTTGTTATACAGAATTTTTTTGATAATCCATTCGCGGAACTGGTTTTTTTCAGGCAGAACCGAATTAAGCATCGCGAAAAGAATGTTGGTGCAGTTATTTTCAAAAAGGTCGTAGCGTTCCATGCCGCGCTCTTCGAGCGATTCTTCGATCGATTTGATTAAAAGCCCTTTTTTCTGTAAGGCGGTGAGGTTTAATTTATAAGGAATCAGTCTGCTGCCGTTAATAGCGCATATTTGAATATAGTCTTCCTTCGATAAAAGAAGATATACAACGCCGAAGCTGCCTGTGAAGCTGTATTGTTCGCCCTGCTTCTGACGGGCCTCCATCGACATTATGAAGCCGTATGATTTTTCGCCGTATTCAGTTACTACAGGATGGTCTTCGTCGAAATCGAACATAAAAAAACTGTGGCCGGCTATCCATTCGGGCGCGAACGGCTTGATGACGAAGTACGCTTCTTTGACGTGGTTGGCATTAAGCGTTACTGTACGCCACTTTGCAAGGGTATTATCTTCGTCGCCAGCGCCGTCGCCGGTAAAGCCCCATCTTACATTGGCTATTTTATATATGCCGTCGTTATTAGCCACTAAAGCCGCGATGCGCTGTCTTTTCTTCCAGATTACTTCGTCTGATATCATTTTATTTTCTTTTTCGTCTTCAGGATTTATTGTTAGCCGTTTTTTGAAAAGGTCGATTGCAAAAGTTTTTGCGGTGCCAATAAATCCTTTATTACCGTCGCCGTCGTATTCTTTGAGATCGGTCATACTTTTTCTGTATTTTAAGGCTGATTTTACCTGTGAAAATTTAGCGAAGATTTTAGTGAAGGGATTTTTCCATGAGCTTTTATCATAAATTTCTTTTTTATTGAGCGCTTCGTTTCTGGCGTTAAGCGCTGCTGCTGCGTAATCGGCGCGTTTTTTGAGGTAATCGAGCGTTTCCGCGGCTTTTTTTGCATTTTCGCGCATCGGGTTTGTGCCGTCGGCTATTATGGCGTTAAAAAGCGTTTCTGCTGCTGCGTAATTTTTTTTCATTACATAGGCGTTTGCGAGTTCGTATTTTGCGCGTCCGGCCTCGCCGGGATTTTTAGGCGATTCGATTATTTTTTCGAGCGCGGCTATTATCGAGTCGAGGTTTGCCGGGTTATCCGAATGAAGTTCGATTATGGTTTTTTCAAGCAGCGTCGCGGCCGGGGCGCCTGTCGCGTTGGCTTCTGAAGCTGAAGCGCTGTTTAAAGCGCCGTTTTCGTTATCGGCGGTTTTTTCGGCGGCCGTATTTTCTTCGTTATTATTACCTTCTTCAGCGGCGGTTTTCGATAATTTTTCGTAGGCGTCGAGGTCATTTTTATATTTTTCGGCGTATAATTTAATGGTTTTTTCGTCGCGCCCGTCGTCAACGGCTTTTTTAAAATCGTTGTAGCTGTTGAGATATTTATCGTAAGCCGCCCGGATGCCGGAGCCGTCCTGCGCCGTGGAAACGCTTAATGACGTCAGAATGATAAACAATGAAAATATCGCTATGAGAGAGAATTTAATTCTTTTTTGCATAAAATCATCACCTTTTATAAAAAATTAATAATAACAGCAGTAAACGGTTTGTAAAAACGGTTCGTATGAGGCATTAAGAGGTGTTGAGATGAAATAAACATATAACACAGCTAATACAGCCCGATTTTTTAACCGTACATCAATTATATTAAATGAAAAACAATATGTCAAGTTTTTGGAAGGCAGATTATTGGAAGGTAGAAGATAGGATTTTTGAGCGGCTCCGGTATTATAAAAAAAAAATTATCCGGCGCAAAATTGTTGTAAAGTAAAAGTGAAAAAGCATTTATATATAATACTATTAACTAATTATATACGAAATAGGTTTAGTATATAAACTTTGTCAGGCAAAAGCCATGCTGCCCGGGCCTATTTTTATACACTCCGGTTCTCGGCTCGCTCGCCGGGCGCTCGCAGAACTTCGAAGATAAAATTAATCTGACACTGTCGATTGCAATCAATTCAATTTGAAAATTTGAAAAAACTAAGTTTTCATTTTTAACTTTATCAAAATCAGCAAATACTTTTATATCAACTTTTCTTTTAATGTTTTTATCATAAGGAATATAAAAATTACATTGAGAAAATGTTAACAAAAAATCAAGTAATTTATATTATATCATAAGTATTTAATAGTCCACTTTATAAGTGCTTTTTCTCCAAAATTTAAGATAATCGGCTGGTTCGGGAAAGTTTTGCGTCGTTTGTTTTATAAGGTATTCTACTGCCGGAATTTTTTCCGAAGCATCACCAACAAAATTAATTCCAATACAATTAAGAATCTTAATTTTTTGTCTGATAACCGAACATTCATTGGAACCTGGGATCTCTGGCCTAATTCCGATCATTTTACATATTTTATTCCTCATCTTAACATCTTTAACAATCTGATCTGCAAAATCGTCGGAATCAAGCCTTAACATGGGGTTTCGGGTGTCTTTTGACCACCATGTCTTCCAGTCTACGGCGGATTGGAATTCTTGCATTGTTGAAAAAATAAGACGATTATTGATCGAATCATATTCAGATTTTGCCAAAAAACCTTTATGCGTTTCAAGAAATTGAAGTCGAAGAATACATGCATCGACAACAGTTTTAGACATTATAGTTCCTAACCAATGCGGTGGAACAAGAATTTCGCGTCTTAAAATAGTAGCATCATAGACATGAGGATGATTACCAATTAGCGAACTTATGGCATTTTCAATGGAATTGTGGAGGAAGTATACATTTTTGGCCTGTTCCGGTTTGACCAATTGATCACAAATATAACTAAGACGCGTACTACCTTTATCCGGCAATGATTCTTGATTAACAGTTAATACCTCCTTATCTCCAAGGGCTTCGCTTAAATAGTGAGCCATGTAAAAACCATACAATGAACCTAATTGAGGATAATATTCATTCTTATCCGTCCACTTCTTGTTCAAGTGCGCATTTCCGTAAAATATGAGTATTTTCTGCGATGGATTTTTCTTACAATAATTAATTATTTTATTCGAAGAAAGCTTGTCTCTTTCATTTACGAACCATTTGAAGCCATCTTCCAAAGACATTTTTGTATGTGTTCCATTATAATCATAAGACTCCTCAGGCCCTATAATATCAAAAACAATTTGAGAGTTTTGATTTAGTGTGCCATTCAATTTATTTATTTCATTGTAAATTTTTCTTAAGTCCGAGTAGAACTCCAACCGCTCAAGAGAACAGTTAACAAACTTAGAAAGCGGTTTAAATTCTCCGGTATAAAAGTATTGCTTTAGCATGGCCACGCCTTCTTCATTATTTTCCAAAACCAAAGTAATTCCTTGAATTTTCTGAGTATTAAGTTGGAAGGATTTGATCCAGCATTTTAAAAATGATATGACAGATTGTTGCGGCATTGCCGCTTCATGACAAAAATCGCCAAGCATTATTACCCGGTGATTTTGAAATTCCGAAAGCAAGCGCTCTTCTGGATTTATGAAGTAAACACGATCCATAAAGATATGATAAATCAATAAAACTGCTATAATTGTGACAAAAATAATAAATAAGAGCCATTTTCGTTTGAACTTTCCCATAATTTCAATTCCTTAAAAAACGATGACTTACTTCGTTTTCAATGTTTTTAAAATGATGTCATTATTGTTAAAAGTTTCTATTATAATTGGATTTTTACTAATACATTATACCACAAAGTTTGGTTCTTGCACTATTTATTTTACGCAAACTATTGTATTTTTGAAATCTTTGAACAACCCGATCATAAGAACCGAATTGGTGAGATGACGAAAAAACAGATGGAACTCTATAAGTGCCTGGGAATAAATATACCATCATAGGTATAAAACTACGAGAATGCAGGTAGCAAAAAATTATAACACACAGTTTCGCATAAATAAAATAAAAATTTGACTTTTAATTAACTTTTAATGTAAAATTAGCCGTAATAGTTTAATTAAATGAAAAAATGAAAAAGGCCGGTTAAAATGCCCGTAAAAACAATAAGCAATAAAAGCAGCGATTTTCAATTTAAAAATCAGCTTAAAAAAAATGAAGAACGCTATCGTATAGTAGCCGATTTTACTTATGACTGGGAGTTCTGGATATCGCCGGAAGGAAAAATGCTGTATGTTTCGCCTTCATGCGAGCGCATAACCGGGTATAAGCCGGAAGAATTTTTGAAAGACAGTTTATTATTCGAAAAAATAATACATCCTGAAGATAAAAAAACCGTTACGGACGGCATTAAAAAGTTATTTAATAAAAGCACTATAATAGCTCTTGATTTCAGAATAATACGCACCGACGGCGAAATTCGCTGGATCGGCCATATAAGCCAGCCGGTTTACAGCAATGACAAACGGCCTCTGGGCCGCCGCGCAAGTAATCGCGATATTACCGAAAATAAAAAAATAGAAAACAGGCTTAAAGAATCGCAGGCCAAACTTCATGAACAAAATATCGCGCTCGAGCAAAAAAATATAGCGCTTAAAGAAATGGTCGATCAGATCGAATTTGAGCGAAGGCGCATTAAAAAAATATATCGATTAATATAGATAAATTGGTAGTTCCCGTAGTTAACCGCATTAAAAGTTTAGCTAAGGATGAAATGCAGAAAAAATACGCCGATATACTCGAAAAAACTATAATCGAGATATATTCATCCTTTGGAAGTAAAATATCTAACATTAATTTAAAACTCACGATGAAAGAAGTAGAAATTTGTAATCTTATCAAAAACGGCTTTTCAAGCAAGGAAATTTCGGATATGCTCAACTTATCGTTAAGAACGATAGAAACCCACAGAAAAAATATCCGCAATAAGTTAAATATATTACATTCAAGTATAAACCTTTCTAATTTTTTACACAACTATCAAAATTCTTCTGATATTAATTAAAATTAAGCGCTGCGCGCTGTCTGTTTAATTCAACAAAATAAACCCTTTTTACTCATAATTAATAAAAAAAAAATAACGTCGCGACGATGCTATTGGGTATTTTTTATACCCATTTAATACCGGTTTAAACCGTGTTAAGATTTGCTTATCCATATTGTGTTTTAGATAATTAATTGTTAAAATTAAATCAGGATTAATTTAGTCGGCTGAAATACGCGGTTGCGGGAAAGGAATTGTTATATGGATGAAGACCTTCTCAGGGAGTTTTTAATCGAAACTTATGAGAATTTAGATAAGCTGGATGCCGATCTTCTGGCCCTGGAAAAATCGCCGGATTCAAAAAGCGTAATCGATAATATATTTAGAATGTTTCACAGTTGCAAGGGCGGCTGCGGTTTTATAGGCTTGAGCAAACTCGAGGCTATAGCTCATACCGGCGAAAATCTTCTCGGATTGATACGCGATAAAAAAGTTGAAATGAATTCGAAGATAATAGACGCGCTTTTATCGACTGTCGATACGGTGCGTAAGATTTTAAATAATTTAGAATCGATTCACGGTGAAGGGAATGAAGATCATAGCGCTCTTTTAACCTTATTGAATTCGTTTCGGAGCGGCCGTATTGAAAACGAAAAAACGCTTGCTGCTGAGGATATTTTAAAGACTGCCGACGGAAAAGAATTGAAAAAAGCGCCGTGCGCGAATGAAACGGCGACCATTGCCGCGCCATTGCCGTCCGCTTCGGGAGAAGATATACTCACTGAAGAAATTAATAATTTAACTGATTCAGAGCGTATAAATTTTGAAAATATAGTATATGAAATTTTAGTAAATAAAGGCGCATTGATATCTGAAGATATAGAAGCAGTTCTCGCTCAGTGCCGCACTGAATCGTTGAAAGCTGAAGTTAACAGAAATAAAAATGAAAACGGTGCCCGCCAGGATCATGCCGGTTCCGAAACTCCCGAAAATAAAGTTAATTCAAGGCAGTCTGAAAACCCGGGCGTTAAATCTTCTCCGGCTGCCGATGATCAAAAAAGCATTGCCGCCGCGGATATGAGTATAAGGGTAAATATAGAATTGCTTGATAAACTCATGAATTTAGTAGGCGAGCTGGTTTTAGCCAGAAATCAGTTTTTGCAATTGACAAGCGTTTCCGATGATCCAAATTTTATAGGCATATCGCAGCGGCTCAATTTAATCACTTCCGAGCTTCAGGAAGGTATTATGAAAACCAGGATGCAGCCTATAAATAATATATGGCGTAATTTCGGGCGTATTGTCAGGGAAGTTTCCGCTTCGATCAATAAAAAGGTCCGGCTTGAAATGGAAGGCAAAGAAACCGAACTTGATAAAACTATTATCGAAGCCATAAAAGACCCGCTTACTCATATACTTCGTAATAGCATCGATCACGGTATAGAGGAGCCTGAAAAGCGCCGCGAAAAGAAGAAAGATGAAGAAGGGCTGCTGCTTTTGAGAGCGTTTCACGAGGGCGGCCAGGTTAATATCGAAATAACCGACGACGGCAACGGTATAAACCTTAATAAAGTGAAGCAGAAAGCCATAGAGCGCGAGCTTATAAATGCTTCGCAGGCATCTGTTATGAGCGAGAGGGAAGTGCTTAATTTAATATTTTTACCCGGATTTTCTACGGCCGAAAAAGTTACGAATATTTCGGGCAGGGGCGTCGGCATGGACGTGGTGCGTAAAAATATAGAAAAAATAGGCGGTACCGTGGATATAGAAAGCAGGCACGGTTCGGGTACGAGCGTTAAAATAAAAATACCGCTCACTTTAGCTATAATACCGGCGCTTATAGTTACTTCGGGCGGCGATAATTATGCCATACCGCAGGTGAGTTTGCTCGAAGTAGTCCGCCTTAAAGGGCACGGCGCTAAAAAGGGAATCGAAGAAATTAGCGGAGCGCTGGTTTACAGGCTGCGCGGCAAACTTCTTCCTCTGGTATATCTTAATGAAGAGCTTAAAATAGGAAGTGAAAAGAAAGTATTTACGGCTGAAATGCCTGATGAACATATCGTGAATATAATAGTTCTTCAGGCGGGCGACAGGCAGTTCGGCCTGATAGTGGACGCGGTCAACGATACCGAAGAAATAGTAGTCAAACCGCTCGATAAATTTTTAAAAAGCATTTCCGTTTTCGCTGGCGCTACCGTCAGAGGCGACGGCCGGGTGGCTCTTATACTTGATATATTGGGTCTGGCTAAAATGTCGGGAGTAATTTCTGAATTAAATGATAAATTAATACTTGATAAACAGGCGCAGGTCGTAAAATCGTCTAAAGAAGCCGGACGTATATTATTATTTAAAAATAAGGGTAATTCAAGAATGGCGATCGATCTATCCAAAGTTTCACGGCTTGAAAATTTTAGCGTGGATGAAATAGAACAGGCAGGCGGTTTTGAGGTGGTTCAATATCGCGGTCAGATAATGCCGCTGGTTTATATATCGAAAATACTTCCTGAAAGGCGCTCTGCCGGCAGGGAAAACGGCGCGTCTGAAAATTATGAGGCTGATAGCGTTTTAAAAAATAACGACGCTGAAAAAAATAAAAACCTTCAGGTCGTGGTATATTCAGATTACGATAAAAGCGTCGGAGTGGTAGTGGATTCCATTTTAGATATAGTAGAGACCGATATCGAGCTTCAAAAATCTACGGCGCGTGCGGGCGTCATAGGTTCGGGCGTTATTTTGAATAAAGTGACTGAAATATTGGATATGGATTACATTATTAAAAACTTAAAATATTAACTATTAATGAAATAAATATTAAATATTAATTTATATTAATTGAAGGCGGGGAAAGCCGGTTATGGAAGAAAAGCAATACTGCACTTTTTATCTCGATGATATGTTTTTCGGAATCGAAGTGACCAAGGTGCAGGAAATAATTAAATATAATGAAATGACGAGAGTTCCGCTTGCCTCTGGAGTTATATGCGGCCTTATTAATTTGCGCGGCCAGATAGTTACGGCTATTAATTTAAGGCGGCGTTTCGAATTATCTCAAATAACCAACGTGCATAATTTTATGAACGTTATTTTAAATACCGGCGACGGCGCGGTGAGTTTTTTAGTGGACAGGATAGGCGATGTAATTGAAATAGGTTCAAATTATTACGAAGCGGCGCCCGAAACTTTAAAGGGTGTTGCCCGCGAATTGATATGCGGCGCCTATAAATTAGAAAACGGCCTGCTGCTTGTATTAGACATACAAAAAGTGCTTGAAATTAAAGTATAGGATGAAATAAAATAAAATGAATTTTTTTTTAAATATTTATAATCAATTAAATTAAAATAAGTCGGAGGTAGTGATCGATGTTTTTATTAAAACCCGGTATCAAATTAATGAATCAGCTCAAATATACCTATAAATTTCTGCTTTTAGGAGTTATTGTAGTTTTTTCATTCGCTATATTTCTTCATTCGATAGTATCGAATTTAAACGCCAGCATTGAATTTTCCGGCAAAGAAAATTACGGCGTGGAATATTTAAAGCCGTTGATTAAATTTCTCGGCGCGGTGCAGGATCACAGAGCGGCGCTCAATCAATATTTAAACGGCGAGCTCGCCGCTAAAGAGGGCGCCGCCGCTATAGCCGTTAAAGCCGATATTATAAGCGAAGAAGTTAGTAAAAGCGACGCTAAGTTAAACGCCGAATTGAAATCGAGCGAAAAGTGGAGCGCCGTCAAAGAAAAATGGAACGCTCTCAAAAATTTAAAAACTAATATCAGCGCGGCGGATAACTTAATCAGGCACGATGAGCTCGCGGCCGGCATATTAACGCTTATAATCGATATAGCGGATGTTTCCAACCTGACTCTGGACCCGGACGTAGATTCTTATTATTTAATGGATTCAGTATGCACTAAAATACCGGCGCTTGGTGAAAATATTGCGCAGTTGAGAAATCTTTGCGCCAATATAGGCCTTTTAAAAACTATTTCAGCGGATGAAAAAACCAATCTGGTCGTTATTCTTGGTCTGCTTAAATCCAACCTGGACAGCGTTTCTCTTAATATGAAAAGGGCATTCGATTATAACCAGGCGGTTACGCCGGTTATTCAGCCTGATCTTGGCGCGTGTGAAAAAAGCGTGGAATCTTTTATAGCAGGCGTTAATGAAAAAGTATTAAACGCCGCCGGCGGTATTTCATTCGACATTAAAGAATTTTATGATAACGGCGCCATGGCGCTTTTGGCCTGTTATAAACTATACGATACCGAATTGGCAATGCTTGAAAAACTTATCGATATAAGAGTTGCAGGTTATACCTCTAAAAAAACCAATATGGTCATATTTACTATCATTACATTTTTAATATTGTTTTATATTATGGCTTCATTTTATTATTCGACGGCGCCGGTATTAAACTCGCTTTCAATGACGGCTGGAAAAATAGCCGCTGGCGATATAGACCAGGTTATTTCTTATAATTCACGCGATGAAATAGGAAGCCTTTCCGATTCATTCCGCAATATGGTATTATACGTTAAAAATATAGCCGGGGCGGCTGAGAGCATAGCTAAGGGCGAGTTAAGCGTTGATATACAGCCGCGTTCAGATAAAGACCTGCTTGCGCTTAATTTTTTAAAGGTAAAAGAAGCTTTGAACGGCTTGATGGACGAAAATAATAAGATAACCCGCGCCGTCGTCAGCGGCGATATCAAGATGCGCGCTGAAGCGCGGCAGTTCAGCGGCGCGTATAAAAATGTATGTAACGGCTTGAATGAAGTATTAGACATATTGTTTAAAACTATAGATAAAATAACTCAATACACTTCTACTTTAGCCAGCTCATCAGAAGAATTGACTTCCGTGAGTAAACAGATGACCGAAAACGCTTCGAACACTTCAAGTATGGCGGTAACGGTTTCTAAAGCGGCCGAGCAGTCGCAGAAATCCATTCAAATGGTAGCGACGGGCACCCAGGAAATGGGTTCGAGTATAAAAGAAATAGCCAGAAATACCAATGAAGCGGTTAAAATGGCCACTACAGCCGTTAACGTCGCTAAAACGGCCAACGATACGGTGTTAAAACTAGGCGAAAGCAGTATCGAGATAGGTAAAGTGATTAAAGTAATCAATTCCATAGCCGAGCAGACGAATCTTTTAGCGCTTAATGCCACTATAGAAGCCGCGCGCGCGGGTGAGGCGGGAAAAGGCTTTGCGGTAGTCGCAAACGAAGTAAAGGAACTCGCTAAAGAAACGGCGAAGGCCACCGAGGATATAAGCCGCAAAATAGAGACCATACAGCAGGACACTAAAAATTCGGTGGATGCCATAGGCCAGATAACCGGTATAATAAACCAGATCAACGATTTTCAAAATACGATAGCCAGCGCGGTCGAACAGCAGACG
>DIVV01000052.1 GCA_002423385.1 bacterium UBP16_UBA6123 | reverse complement strand
TAGAAGCGCGAGGTAATTGACGGCGGCTTCTTTTATGAAACCGGCCTGTTCATAGTAAGACAGCGACACGGCTCCGTGGCGTTTACTCAATTTCGTTTTATCGGCGCCGAGAATCATGGGTACGTGGCCGTATTGGGGCGGCGCGGCGCCAAGCGCTTCAAAAATTAAAAGCTGCTTGGGCGTATTTGAAATATGGTCGTCGCCTCTTATGACATGAGATATATTCATTTCGAGATCGTCTATGGCGGCTGAAAAGTTATAAGCCGGCATCTTATCGGATTTGATGATAACGAAATCTTCGAGTGCGTCGGTTTGAAATTTTACTTCGCCGTGAACGATATCATTAAACGATACGCTCTGCTGTGCGGGAATTTTAAACCTTATGGCGTATTTTTCTCCGGATGCTTCGCGTCTTTCGGCTTCGGCTTCGTCAATGCTCATGCAGCGGCGGTCGTAAGCCCTGAAGCCGCCTTTGTCATCTTTTTTTTCGGCGCGCATCGCTTCGAGGCTTTCTGGCGTGCAAAAGCAGCGGTATGCTTTTTTTTCGGATAAGAGCCGCCGCGCGTATCTATGATAAATTTCGTTGCGGTTGGATTGATAAAACGGTCCTTCATCCCAGTTAAGCCCGAGCCATTCGAGCGAGGTGAGTATGGCCGCCGCCGCTTCCCGCGAATTTCTGGCGATATCGGTGTCTTCGATGCGCAGTATAAAGCGTCCGCCGTATTTTTTTGCGTACAGGTAATTAAAAAGCGCGGTGCGCGCGCCGCCGATGTGTAAATAGCCCGTTGGCGAGGGGGCGAAGCGCGTTATAACGGGTCTGTGGCCGTCCATTTCAAGCCGCCTTTCTGTTTTTTAGAATAAAACGTTTTAAAGATCAGCGCGTCCGAGCGCTCTGAGCATATAATTAATTTCAATAACTAACCGGTCATGCCAGATTATCAATAAAACAACCAGGCAGATTTTACTCATTATAACAAAATCAAATTAAAGAGTCAATAAGTTTACAAATTTTAGAAAGTTTCGAACCATGATTTGAAATCCGTCGTCGTGACTAATAAAATATTTACTATAATATCACAATATCTCTTTATTTTAAGATAATTTTATGATAAAATAACTATTTGCAATTGTTAACTCGCTCCTGATTCGCCGGAGTGAGATAATAAGCATCAGCGTTATCACTGTTATCTTAAAAAGGGTATTTCATGAGTGAAAATAAAAGCAGGTTTTCTAATTTCATAGATTATTTTATTGACGTGACGAGTTTCGACGCCGCGCTTCGTAACGCGCTCGAAGCTCTTAACAAAAAAATCGAACAGCCGGAGAAGGTTTCTTATTATTTGAGGTCTCATCCGGGCGGCTATCTTCGCGAAATTTATAAACGCAGAATTTCCATCGCCGAATCTTACATTAAAATAGCGCACGCGCTCGAATCCAGCGCCTATGAAGAGCGTCTTGACGCGCTTGAAACTCTCGTTCAGCTTTCATTTCATTCTAAAAATATAGCTATGCCTCTTAACACCGCGCGCGTGCAGATAGCTTTAATGAAAGAAGCTATCAAACGCAAGGGTAACAGAAGGCGCCAGCTCGAAATTCTTTCCGATTTCACCATCGCATCTTTCGGCCAGGGGCCGGTGATCCGCAAAATGCTCAGAGAGCTTAATTTAGTGGAAGTGCCCGAAGAAGGCCGTTCGCTTAAAGATCTCGATTTAGGCTGGGACAATCATGTTCACGACAGCATGTCGGAGGGGCGTAAAACGCCATGTCAGGTATTGCTTGACGCCTTTGTTAAAGGCATTTCAAACGTCACTTTAGTCTATTACGATATAACCGAGCCTCAGATAATAAAAGAATCGCTTGTAGCGGGGCGTATTCTCGGTATAGACGTGCGCATCGGCATAGAATTCAGCGTTGGAAAAAGTAAACAGCGGCGTCATTATAAATATCTGCCCGGTCATTTTGCTACGCCCGATGAATTTTTTAAATTTTTCAAAGATAATTCCAATCTGCTCGACGTTTTCATAGACGGTCTCAAAAAGAACGCCGAGAACCGTAAGGTCGTAATCGATACGATTATGAAGCATTTCAACGATACCCATATAGTCAGGCTTAATCAGGGCTACGAAGACATGACGCACCTTTGCATGAAGCCGGTTACGTTGAGCGATTTGAAAAAACATGTTTCAAGCGGGCAGTATTCGCGAATACATTTAGGCGAGCTTATATACTCGCAGCTGCTTGAAACGTCTTATAAACGTGTGCTTTATTTACGCACCCAGTATCAGGTCGCTAAAAATAAAAAGAAGATAGGGCTTATTTCTCAATGGGAGCTCGACCAGCTTACCTCGCAGTATGAAACGGTCCGCCGCTACTATGAAGAAATGAGTCCCGAGCGGCTTAACGAAAAATTTTTAGAAGACCGCGCTCAGGTCGATTACGACTCGGCGTTTCTCGAAGAAGACAATATTTTTCCTCAGTTAATCGCCTGCGGCGGCGAGATCAAATTTATACACCCCCTCCAAATAGGTATGAAAAATGCCGTTTCGACTCTGATTAAAAATCATAAATTTATAACGCGCGTCGAAACTTTTAACAACACCGACAGCGCCCGGCGCAATCCGAATGAATTGATTTTATTCAACAGGTTTATCGAAATTTTAAATAACAAATCTTACAACGAAATGCAGAGGTTTTTAACCGACTGGAAAATAGGCGAGCTGCCCGAAGATACTATTATGGCCGCTTTGAATCATTATCACGAAATTCCCGTGATTCCTAAATGCGGAAGCGACGCGACCGGGCGCGATCCGAAAATACCCGGCATGGGCTTTATTAAATCCAGATCGATACCCGCCGGAGCCCGCAAATGGTTCGTGGCGACTCACGCGATAATTCCCGCGCCGATTTCAAGCCTTATTCTGGGAGAAGGCAGGCCGCTGCCGGATGCGGAATGGAATAAACTTTCCGAAGACGAGCGGCATATAGTTTTAATGGGCAGTAAAAAGCAGCGTCGTAAAAATCTTATAGGCGACGAATCGGAAGAAGAAGCCATAAGCGCTCCGCGATATATGAAATATTTAAATCCCTGGATTAAAAATTTTTTCAGGGTGGCTATCGGCATTTTACCGGCTTATTATACTTTCTATATGCAGTTTTCATCTAAAACGATGGGCCTGGCCTTTGCGGGGCTCTGGTTCGCCATCACTTTTTTGCGCAATATAGTAGTCGATCTGGTGGCGGCTCACGGGCTCGACGTTAAAGAATGGTCGTGGAACGATATTAATTTTGAAAATACCTTTCAGTCGCTGTTCTGGACCGGCTGGTCGGTTCCGATATTAAACGAGGTCAAACTCGGTTTCGATGTGCTATGGCTTATGAGCGGTTTCATTTCGACGGCCCTGAAAGACGTTATAAAGTTTTTCTTTATATGCCTGGCTAACGGCACTTACATATACGCCCACAACACACTCCGTAATTTTGACGATAAGGTCAAAAAGGCTAATTTCTTCAGGACGGTTATGGCATGGCCTTTCGCTACGCTGACGGCGCCGTTCGGCGATTTTTTCAATATACCGAGCATCGTGCAGGCCAAGATCTGGTCGGATACGATAGCCGCTTTCATAGAAGGCACCGGCAAGTTCACCCAGCGCATAGTCATTAGAAAGCGCGATCTTACCGAAATAATGCCGAATCTCGCTTCGCCCGACCGGTTTCACCGGATGGCGGCCGCTCTCGATGTTTTATATATATGGGCGCGCCAGCAGAGGGGCCAGACCTGTCTCGAACAGATACTGCTTAACCGCACGGCTTTTTATAAGATATTCAAGCGGCCTGAAAGTTCTTCTGAAAAGGCTAAAAAACATGAATACTCGGTTAACGCTTTCAATAATATTTTCAATTTTTTCCATGACGAGGGCTGTTCGATAGCGCTATGCAACTTTGTAATCGAGTATTATTCCGGCAAAGAGGCGGAAATGCTCACTAATCTTATCGGCGGCCACTTCGAGCACTTCAAGGAATGGCTTTACTCGATAAAACTGACTTTAGACAGGCAGGACAAACTTTTAAACGAAGACGGCCGGCTCGACGAATAAAGGCGCTGAGCAAAACAAAAATGCCGGCGGCAAAAATAGTAAAACGGTTAAAAGGCGGTAAAATGTCAATTGATATATTAAAAAATCTCGATATATTTGTAAGGGCGCGTTATCCCATTATTTACATAACCACTTTCGAAGAAGGGCGCGCCGATGATTATTTAATTAAAATAGGCCGTTCCCGCAATAAAAAGGTTATATCATGGTCTCAGACGCGCGGGCTTATGCCGGCCGGCGGAGGTTCGCAAAACGCTAAAAGCATATCCGAAGGTTCGCAGGACCCGATGAGCGCTCTTGATTACGTGCTCGCTTCGCACGAACCCGCTATTTTTATATTTCACGATTTTCATCCTTTTCTTGGCGATTCTACCGTTATACGCAAACTTCGCGAGATATCGACCGCGATAAAAGAAAGTTTCAAGACGCTGGTAATAGTTTCGCCCGTCTTAAAAATTCCGTGCGAACTTGAAAAAGATATAAACGTCATCGATTTGCCTCTTCCGGCGGCCGGAGAGCTGGCGGTTTTATTAAATAAAATGATAAGCGATATATCAGATAATCGTGATATACGAATCGATCTCGGTTCCGAAGATCGCGAACTTGTAATTCAGGCGCTTCTGGGCCTGACTATTTCGGAAGCCGAAAATGTTATAGCCAAAGCGCTGGTTAAAAACGGCGCTCTCGATTCAGGCAGTGTGCCGGTGATATTATCTGAAAAAGAGCAGATTATAAGAAAATCTAATCTGCTTGAATATTACAACACTACTGAAAATATAGCCGATGTAGGCGGGCTCGATTCTTTAAAACACTGGCTTAATTTGCGCCGGCTCGCGTTTTCTGAAAAAGCCCGTAATTTCGGTCTGCCTGCGCCGCGCGGAATATTGATGCTCGGAGTTCAGGGCTGCGGCAAATCTCTGTGCGCGAAGGCGGTTTCCGCCCTGTGGCAGGTGCCTCTTTTAAGGCTGGACATGGGCAGGATCTTTTCGTCGTTGATAGGCTCTTCCGAAGAAAATATACGCCGCGCCGTTAAAGTCGCCGAATCGATAGCACCCGCCATACTCTGGATCGACGAAATCGACAAGGGGTTTTCTGGAATGAATTCAGGTAATTCCGACGCCGGCACTTCTTCGCGTGTTTTCGGCACTTTTCTCACCTGGATGCAGGAAAAGAAATCGCCGGTTTTTATAATAGCTACAGCTAATAATATTTCGATGCTTCCGCCGGAACTTCTCAGAAAAGGGCGTTTTGATGAAATATTTTTCGTGGATCTGCCGGAAGCCGCCGAACGCCGTGAGATATTAAAAATACACCTGAAAAAGCGTATGGCGCCTTATGAAAGTTTTGATATGAACGCTCTTATAGAGGCATCGGAAGGCTTTTCCGGCGCGGAGATCGAGCAGGCGATAATCGCGGCTTTATTCGAGGCCTTTTATAAAAACGACGGCCTTAAATGTGAATATTTACTTAAAGCGTTAGCGCAGACCATTCCGCTTTCAAAAACAATGAAAGAAGATATCGACGCGCTTCGCGGCTGGGCATCGAGCCGAGCCGTCATGGCTTCAAAGCCGCTCGAGTTATCGGCCGGGGCAAGGCCGAGGCGGCGGCTCGAATTTTAAGAATAAAATTAAAAAATATGAAGCGCGGGAGGTAAAATGTCAACCATACTCGTACTGGCGCCGATAATAGCCGGTTCATGGCCGCTTTACGCATCGCTTGTGACCGGCGTGGCCGTTTCGATGGGTTACAGAGTTTTAAAAGAAAATTCCGAATTGAATGCTTTGAGCGATTGCCGCGCGGATGCGCAGGAAGAAATAGTCGAAGAAATAGGTATAGAATCGACTCATAAAATCGTATCTACAATGAAAGACGGCGACAGCCTTAAATTCGGCGGTCCCCGTTATGTGCTCACTTTTATAAAAGATCCGCGCGGTATGTGTAATTGCCGCGTAGAATGCGCGAAAGGCATTCGCGCCTCTAAAGAAGAGCTAAGGCGTGAGGCGCAAAAAGTTATAAATAAGGTTACTCAAACATACGTTTATAATAAACTCAAGTCTGAATTGACACAAAAAGGTTATAATATAATATCCGACGATGTTTCGCAGGAAGGCGGCATTAAAGTAACCGTTAGAAAATGGAAGTAATAAGCGGGGTATGATAATTGGGCAGGTTTAAATGGCTCGAGGTGGAAGCTGATAAAGCCGCGGTGAAAGGCGGCCAGGGCGCTTCTGATGCCGAAAAAGTTTTTGCCGCATCCGAAAAAGCGGCGCAAAAAATAAGCGGTCTTACCGCGTCGCATAAGGCATCGCAAAGTAAAGAGAGCATAACGCAGTTCGGCAAAACCTCCGAATCCGACGGCGTTGTTTACGATTCGCTTCACTTTAAAAACGAAGGCCTTAAAAATTATGAAAATTGTGAATATGACGATGCGCTTTATAATTTTTCGAAATGTCTTTCAGAAAATAATAAAGACGAAGAGGCCTGGCTGTATCAGATATTGACTCAGTTGCATCTCGGCAAATATTCCGACGCGCTGATATGGGCGAAAAAAGCCTATGAATTTTTCGGGATTTCGTCGCAGTCGCAGTCGATGCTCGCTCTGGCCCTCGCGCTTAACGATGAAAAAAAGTCTGCCATGGCTTATTCCGATGGCGCGGTAGCGAAGAACACGCCCGATTATTTTTTGTGGTTCGCCCGCGGCGAGCTGCTTTTACATATGGATAATATCAACAACGCATTTATATGTTTTAAAAAATGCTCTGAATTTAAAAAAGTGAGCGGCGCGAAAAATCTCGATTTCGAGATCGCGATGGCGCTTTTTCGAGCAAAACTTTATGCGCAGTCGCTATCGTATTTTAAAAAAGCGGTTCAGGCCGGCGTATGCAATTATTATATTTACGAAAAAATAGCCTGTTTAAATGAAAAACTCGATTTTTTAGACGATGCGCAGTTTTATTACAGACAGTCGATTAATTTGAAAAGCTCGAATAATGCCGCTGTCGAAGGCGAAAGCCGGGTGCGCGGGCAGAACACTTTTTTTATAAAATTATTTAATAAAATATATAATTTTTTCAAGCTGGGAGGCCAGAAAAATGAACGGTAAGCATGAAATTGAAATAGAAATCAGCGAAACGGGCGAGGTCAAAGCTCACATAAAAGGCATCCCCGGCAAAGGCTGTTCGGATGTGGCTAAAATATTAAAAGAAATCGTCGGCGAAATCAAAAGCGATAAGAAAACTTCCGAATATTATCAGCCTGAGCCGAAGATCGGTATAGATATCAGGCATTAAGAGGTAAGTTTATGGATTGTCCGCGCTGCGGGAGCGTACTGCTTCCGAACAGCCGCCATTGTATTGAATGTGGATGTCAGCTCGATGACGACGTTATCGAGCTGGCTGAAATTGAAAGTAAAAAAAATCGGAAAAACGTATTTTCCAATTTATCCGATTTAATTAAAATAGCGGTTTTTTCAATTATATATCCCGGTCTCGGACATATTATTTACCTCAAAGACTATTATCACGGCGCGCTTTTCGCCTTTTTTTTTACATCGTTTTTAATAGTCTCGAATTATCTTGTGGGCACTTTTTATTTCGATATGCCGCTTTTACTTGCGGCTTATTTAATTTACAGCCTTTCGCCCCTGCACGCTTTTAATTTATACCGCATTAAATATAACGTTGCGGATGATTATAATTACCGTTCGTCGACGATCGTTATAAGGTACTTTATCATTATAGCCGTCACGGCTGTTTTCGTCACGGCTTATTCGAACTATCAGTATTATTACAATTACATAATCACCGTTGAAGCCGATTTATATTCGCCTCTTTTTAAAAGAGGCGATCGCGTTTTAGTTAAAATGAACGAGCGGGCCGATCTTAAGGTTCGCCGCGGCGATATTTTATTGTTCAATCTCACGCGGGCGGTTTTAGCCGGCTATAATGTTGTGGTGCGAGGGCAATATTTTGAAAAGGTGATAGGCCTTCCGGGTGAAATAATAAAATTCGACACCGAAGAAATAATAGTCAACGGCAAAAAACTCGACGAAAAATTTTTCCCGCTCAACAGGACGGCGCTTGAAAAACTTTCAGGCATGGAATTTTTTAACGGCGAAGGCGAATATTTAATAATAGCTAACGGCGTTTTGAACGCCGCTATAGTGCCGGTCGCGGCGCAGGTTAAAAAGGATGCCTTTATTGGCCGTATTTATAGTATCGCGTGGCCTTTAGGCCGGCGTAAAATTATGGGCGGCAGGTAACGGCGCGTATTGTAAAAAGGTAAAATATGAAATATTAATATATAAAGCTATAAAATTTTGCTGTATTAAGCATAAATATAAAGTTTTAGAAGTATTAATTTAAAAAGTATAAAAAATCACATTTCGGAGGGTGTATGAAAATATTTCGAAGTAACGATTTAAATGCTTTCTGGGCGCTGTTTGCAGATAACTTAGCGAATATGGTTATAATGAGCAGCGTTTGTAAATACGTTTTTAAGATGCCCGATTCGGTGGTTTACGGGCATATTTTACCGGGCGTCGGCGTCGCGCTGATCGTCGGGTTATTATATTACGCTTACGCCGGGTATCAGCTCGCTAAAAAGGAGGGGCGCGATAATGTAACGGCGCTTCCCTTCGGTTTGAGCACGCCGGTGCTCTTTGTGTATTTATTTGCCGTTATGGGGCCGGTTTACTGGAAGACGGGCGATCCGCTTATGGCATGGCGCGTGGGTCTGGCCGCGGGCTTTATCGGCGGGNNAAAAAGAGTGACGCCGCGCGCGGGAATGCTGGGCACTCTCGCTGGAATAGCGCTGGTGTGGATTTCAGCCGTTCCGATGGCGATGCTCTTTGAATCGCCGCTCATAGGTTTCACTTCGCTTATTATTTTATTCGCCGGCCTGGTGGCGGGTATTAAGATGCCATTTAAAATGCCGGCCGGTCTTTTTGCGATATCCGCCGGCACGCTTATAGGTTTTTTTACAGGCGAAGCGTCGATTTCATTTGAAGGCATGGGTTTTTATCCGCCGGTGCCGGTTTTCGGCGATCTTGTCGAAGGCATTAAAATTTTAGCGGTCAATTCCGAATTACTGGCGGTAATAATTCCTATCGAAATTTATAATTTTATCGAAACTATGAACAATGTAGAATCGGCTGAAGCCGCCGGCGATAAATACGACGTTAAGTGGTGCCAGATAATGGATGGAGCGGGAACCGCCGTCGGAGCGCTTTTCGGCAATCCTTTTCCGACCACGGTTTTTATTGGTCATCCCGCCTATAAGCGTCTTGGCGCCGGCATAGGCTATTCTTTCATGGTCGGCGCGGTATTTTTCATAGGCAGTCTTTTCGGCATGGTCGCTTTTTTACATCATCTGATTCCTGAGGCCGCCGTCGCGCCGATGCTTGTTTTTATAGGCCTGGTAATCGTTTCGCAGGCTTTCCGTTCGGTAAAAGCGCAATATTCGATGGCTGTATGCATAGCGATAGTGCCGCACGTATCCGATATAATTTTTAAAAAAATGTCATCGGCTATGGGTGAGATATCGCTTATAGCGCTTAATATGGTTCCGGCGGGCAACGCGGAAGTCATTGAAAAACTGACGGCGTATTCGAAGATGAATTTTGATTCGGCCGCTATAAACGCGCTTGAAGTGAATCAGGGCGTTAATTATCTCGGCCATCAGGCGCTGTCACAGGGCGCGATCATAAGCGGCCTTATATGGGGGGCTATAGTGGCTTATCTTATCGATTCGAATTTCTTAAAGGCGTTTTATTTTGCCTTTGGCGGAGCATTTTTGACGCTGACAGGCTTTATCCATTCGCCGCAGATAATCATTCATTTTTCGCCGGCGGCCGCGGGATATTTTATCGTCGCCGCAATATTGCTTGCGGCTCATATTTTTAGATTCGAAAAAGATCAGGTAATAGAAAATTTTGATTTTAACGAAGAATAAGAAAAGTTTGGAGGCAATATGACAACGGCTTCAGCGCGCCAGGCGATGCTCGGTTTATTAAAGATGGCCCAGGACAAAAACGCTTCGGATCTGCATATAATCGAAGGCCGCCCGCCGGTTTTCCGCGTTGACGGCGATATCATCTTTATGGAATCGCAGTCGCTCGACAATGAAGATACTAAAGCGCTAATTTATAGCATACTCAATGAAACTCAGTTGAAAAAATTCGAGTCCGACTGGGAGCTTAATCTTTCAATGACCCTCGATGAGATCGGCCGGTTCCGCATCGCCGTTTATTATCAAAAAGGCACGGTGGAGGCTTCTATTCGTATAGTGCCCCGCGAGATACCGGCTATCGAAAAACTCAATCTGCCGGATGTGGTAAAAGAGCTCGCCAGAAAGCCTAACGGTCTAATCCTTATAACCGGGCCGACGAGTTCAGGCAAAACCACGACATTTAATTCGATAATCGATTTTATAAACAAGGAAAGGCGCGCCAAGATAATTACCGTCGAAGACCCCATCGAATATGTTCATTCGCATAAAAAATCGGTGGTCATTCAACAGGAGGTTTATTCCGACGTCAAGTCATTTTCTTCCGCGCTGCACCATATTTTAAGGCAGAATCCCGACGTGATCGGCATAGGCGAAATGCGCGACACCGAAACTATAGCGGCCACTTTAACCGCGGCGGAAACCGGTCATTTAGTAATTGCCACGCTTCACACAAACGATGCCGTGCAGACTATCAGCCGCATTATCGACGTGTTTCCGCCACATCAGCAGGAGCAGGTGCGCATACAGCTTTCTTCGACTTTGCAGGGCATATTATCGCAGATTTTACTTCAGCAGGTCGGTGGCGGCCGCGCCCTGGCGGTCGAAATCCTGACCGCCGTGCAGGCCGTTCGCCATCAGATACGCGAAAGTAAAATTCCGGGCATCTATTCGAGCATTCAAACCGGCCTCAATCAGGGCATGCAGACGATGGACCGCTGCATCCGCAATTTATACCAGGCGGGGCTTATAAGTTATTCCACCGCGATGTCGAAAATAAAAGACCCGAAAGAATTAACGCCCAATAAATAAAATCTATTGATAGCAAGAGGTTGATTATGACAAAAATAATTGATTCGAATACCAGATTCTATATTGATATCAATGTTGAAACCAAGAAAGTTATTGGTTGGAATTATGGTCAAAGGCAAGAACTGACGCAAAAATTGTCTGATCTTAATCAGCGGCGGATTTTTATTACCCGGGGCCAATATAATAAATTAAAAAAGGATGAATAAGATGGAGTCGATAATCAAACAAATACGAAAAGAACTAAAGCAAAACAGCGATGCGCACACCATGGTCACGGGACCAGATTTTTTTAAAGAAAAAATAAAAATCTACGGTGTTAAAACGGCTTTGGTTTCAAGGATCGGCAGGGCGCATAATAAAGAAATTCTGGTTATGGATAAAAAGAAATTGTTTGTCCTGTGCGATGAGCTATGGCGGTCGGGCTTTATGGAAGAGTCGTTTATCGCCTGCCATTTTGCATATTTAATACGAAAAAACTATGAACCGGCGGATTTTAAGGTTTTTGAAAAATGGGTGAATGATTATGTTTCTAACTGGGCGTCCTGCGACACTCTGTGCAATCATACTGTTGGCGCTTTTGTGGAAATGTATCCTCAACATTTGAACGAACTTAAAAAATGGGCGAAATCAGAAAATCGATGGGTAAAAAGAGCGTCAGCCGTATCTCTGATAATTCCGGCAAGGCACGGGAAGTTTTTAAAGGATATTTTTGAGATCGCTTCTATTTTACTTTTGGATAAAGATGATTTGGTACAAAAAGGCTACGGCTGGATGCTTAAAGCCGCAAGCGAGGCTCATCAGAATGAAGTTTTTGATTTCGTAATCAATAACAAAGCTACTATGCCTCGTACGTCTCTGCGCTACGCTATAGAAAAAATGCCGGAAAATCTTAAAATTAAAGCAATGAAAAAGTAGTATAAAAAAATAATAAAATTATTTTTAACATTAAAACGAGAAATTTTATTAACGGGCGGGTTTGAAATGTCTTTTGAAGCTGGCGGAAGAGCTGATAAACTGGGAAATCGTTACGAAGAAATGTGGATTGCCAGGCAAATGCTATTATTGCTTGAAGAAAAAATCCGCTCTATCACTATTGAAGCCATAGGCGACGACGAACAAGGTGTTGAATTTTGGCTAGAAACGTGTGATGGAAAGCGCCAAGCCCACCAATGCAAAGCCAGAAATGCTTCAAATGAACATTGGACAATTGGTATATTCGACCGACAGACTGTGTGAAAACCAAATAATCTATCAATTCCGGTTGACCTGACATGATATTTTTTTTGATAATTTGATTAAAAATCATAATCTTATTTATTAAAAATTTGTTTCTTTGAAAATTTAAACTTATAATTTACATTTTTTCATATTAAAGGTGTATTTTTTACTTATTTT
>DIVV01000222.1 GCA_002423385.1 bacterium UBP16_UBA6123 | reverse complement strand
CTGCCGGCTTCGAAGTTTTTTTAATAACTTCTTTTTAAAGTTTATGCTATTTCGTCATTTAACTATTTTTTCAATCGTTTATCCTTCCATTATCCTTTCATAAACTTTTTATCCGCTTTTTTTCGGTGTTGCCGCCGCGCACGGCGTGCGCGGCGGCGTACTAATTACGCACTACCGGAATTTAATATTTCAGCTCACGGAAATGCTCTTTAGAGACACAATTTTTATTATGTTTCAAAAAATTATCGCTAAATTTGCTTTAATTAAACAGATTTATTTAATTTGATTAGACAATAAGACTCGATTTGCCTCAATTTTTACCGCGAGCTGTTCAGCTAAATCGCATTAAAGCCGTTATTGTTTGCAGGTGCGCGCGTTGCGCGCACCTGCAAACAAGCAAATATCAAGCGTCAGTGACTGACACAAAGGCACGACACTAACAAAGCGCTTCACTGAATTAAAGCCCTGACAGAAAAAGCTGTCGATAAGCGAACAAAAAACGTCAGGCAAATTGCAGATAGAGGGAGAGTCAAGGGAGGGAGAAAGGGTTGCTAACCCTTTCTCCCTCCCTTGTTTAAATTTAATTAAACAATTAAACAATTATTTAATTATTTCACTATTTGTTAACTTATAATTTATAACGGTTGATTATTTGAAAACGTTATTATTTGCCCCATACGGCGTAATCCTGGCCGCTTGCGAGCAATCTGAAGCCTTCGCCTGGCGACCAGTCGGAGCTACCGAGTTTGACCGCGATTTTAGAATCGATAATCGCGGCGTAAAGATTGACTTCGGCTTTGACGATGCGAAGCGTGCTTGCGCTGGTGATGCCGTAGTCGCGGCGCACTGACATAAGTTTTTTAATCGGCGCTTTTAAGTCCCAGTCGTAGAAATGTTCCCAGAATACGCAGGGGATGCCGGGGTGTGTGAGTATATACGCGTAGCCTGTCATGACTTTATTTGAAGGAAACGGCCAGTGCTGTTGCTTTGAGCCGGTATCGTGGTTATCGATAAAAGTTACGGCGCGTTCGGGCCACCAGCCGATCAATCCGGCCGCCTTGCCGTCTTTATCGCGCAGGCGCCAGTATTCGCCGTGGACGGCGTGCTGGAGAATGCCTTTAGTGGTGAAATCGAAGGTAGCGGATAGTTTGCCGGAGCCGTCGAGCCAGTCGCACAGTTGCTGGCGGTGATTGTTCTGGTTATAATCGGGAGCTTCGTGGAGGCTCATGCCCTTTCCGTAATAAAGCGAAGTCCACAGTTCGCCGACTGAAAATTTTGGCGAAGTGGCTTTGTCGTAAATTTCGATAAATTTCGGCGCGTAGCCTTTTACGTAATCATAACGCCAGCCGTCGAACCCTACGGTTTTAAGCCATTTAAGCCATTCGATAATATCTTTTTGCACGGTCGGATTGCCATGATCGATATCGGGCGCCGCGCCGTATGTATCTCCGCTGTCCTGAGCGCCGCGTCCGTCGAACTGCCGGTCATCACCGCAGATCATGTTTTTATTCCAGGCGGCTTTGCCGGACGGAAATTGATAATTGTTCCACAGGCCGTTTTCGTCCTGTTTGCCCGCGCAGCGGTGATTGATGACTATATCGGCGAGAGCGAGCACTTTATTGTCGTGCAATTTATTAATAGCTTTTTTAAGCGTGTTGACGGTGCCATAAAAAGTCGGGCCGCCTTCGTTTCCGAGATTGTAATAGTCGGTAGGTAGATATCCTTGCTGGCTGACTGAATTAGACGGCGGCGGGAACCATACCAGCGTAAAGCCGGCCGAGGCTATATCGGCGGCCCGCTCGGCGATAAGATCGTACCAGGCGGCTTTCTGGTTGTTATTCATCGAATCCCAGCCGAAAGATTGAAGCATTATATGCCCCGAGCCTGCAAAGGCGGCCGCTGCGGTAATTATTATAAAAACGGCTATAAAGAAAGGAAATAAAAGAGATATTTTTTTCTTAATCGATAACTTCTTCATACTCATCAACCCCCGCGATTTTAATTATTTAGATATGACGCATTGGGATTTAATATACACTCTTTCAACATTTCAACAAAACAAAAATACAAGTAAAAATATAAGTAAAAATACGATAATTTAAAAATCAATTTGTAAAAAAATAATTTTAATTTGTTATGATAAAATTATACTAATTGACAATGATTTTGTCAAGATTTTATGATTTTTTTATTGATATTTTATGATGAATTATAGGTTAATAGTCCACTAATGATAGAAAAGTAATCTGTAAAAGGTAATTTTAATCAAATATTATCGATCTAATCATCAATTGCTGGATTTATCTTCCGGCAGTATGATATTTGATATAATGGCCGTCAACCCGCCCGCAGTTATACCTGAACCAAGCATGTTTTTAGCCGACGCCGGTAAATTAGCGAGTATTTCCGGCGCGGTTTCAACGCCGATGCCCGCACATAGCGTGAGAGCTATTATCATGACTGCGCGCCTGTCTATACCGGTCGTCGATATTATTTTTATGCCGCCGGCGGCTATGGTGCCGAACATTATAATCGTTGCGCCGCCGAGAACGGCCGGCGGCACTAATGAAAAAAGAGCGCCGGTTATCGGAAACAGGCCGGTTAATACAAGAAGAGCGGCTATGTAATAACCTATGTAACGGCTTGCGACACCCGTCATCTGTATGATTCCGTTATTCTGGCTGAACGTGGTGTTGGGAAAGGTATTAAAAATCGAGGCTAAAAGTGAATTAAACCCGTCGGCAAGAACGCCGCCCGATATTCTTTGCATATAAACTTCGCCTTCTATTGGTTCTTTTGAATTAAGCGAAGTGGCCGTCAGATCGCCGACGGTTTCTATAGTGGTAAGTATGTAGATTATTGAAAGAGGAATAAATGCGTAAATATCGAAAGCGAGCCCGTATTTGAACGGAACCGGAACGCAGAAGGTGTCAACGGCTTTAAGCGAAGTAAATGAGATCATGCCGGTTGCGGCGGCATAAATGCAGCCGAATATGAGCCCTACCATAATAGAACTCATTCTAAGATATTTATTGCGGCTTCTGTTTAAAACCACTATTAATGTCAGAACTATAAACGCCGCTATAAAGTGGCCGGCTGAGGCGAAAGTGCCTGCCGCCTTCGCCGCGTTTCCGCCGGC
The DNA here is from genome assembly GCA_002423385.1 of bacterium UBP16_UBA6123. Classification (GTDB taxonomy): domain Bacteria; phylum Muiribacteriota; class UBA9980; order UBA9980; family UBA9980; genus UBA9980. Next base: position 651 of record DIVV01000222.1, on the reverse strand, counting down.
GCAGTTTATTATGCCCGTTTTAATCAGTGAAAGCCCTATCATGGTCACGACAAGGCCGCTTACTAAAGGCGTGAAAATTTTTTGCGCGGTTTTTATATAGCGACTTACGATCATTTCGATGAAAGAACCTGCCAGACATACTCCGAATATCATCGGAAGCCCGCCCGCCTTCCCGGCCGTAATAACCGTGCTGACGAATGAAAAACTCGTGCCCTGTATGCTTAAAAGTCCCGAACCGAAAGGCCCAGGTTTGTAAACCTGTATGAAAGTGGCTATTCCAGAGACAAAAAGCGACATATTTATAAGATATGCCGTGTCCTCAGGAGTTAAATTAATGGCGCCGGCTATGATTAACGTGGGCGTTATTATCGGAACGAAGATCGCCAGAAAATGTTGAAGCGATACAAAAACCGCTTCGGCAAAAGGCGGAGAAGAATCAAGGCCGTAAATTATATCGCCCGGCTTTAATAAACTTTTATCATTGAAATTCTTTGAGTCTGACATGGCAGTATTATATAATACACTGCATTATTTTGTAAATACTTTTAATGAAATTTTTAATGAAAATTAATTAAAAATTTAACGAGAATGTAATTGAAAATGAAAATAGATTTTTAAAAAAAGAAGGCCTGTTATAAAACAAGACCGCGA
>DIVV01000217.1 GCA_002423385.1 bacterium UBP16_UBA6123 | reverse complement strand
AGGCCTTCGTCGGCCGTTCGGTGTCGCAGATAATCAAAGATAGCGCGGCTATTACTTCGGCGATTAACGACCTTAATAGCGCGGGGTTTTCGAACCTCGAAACGCAATATCAGGAAGAGGCTATAAAAGCCGGCGTAACTACTCCGCAAATACGGGGCTATAAAGCGTTTTTACATTTAATCAGAAACGAGAGCGCCGATACTCAGCTATTTAGCGATAATTACAACAAGTTGAAAACGACCGCAGGCAGCGATAAAAACGCGCTTTTAATGATTAACGCCCTCGATATGATGCTTAAGGAAAATTAAAGTGGCGATTATGTTGAATATCGAAGATAAATGCGATTATAAAAATACCGGCCGTCGCGGTTTTGAATGTAGATTCAAACGCGGATATATTAAGGCTGCGTTTACGGTATTATTTTTATGCTTTTTCGCGCTATTATTTTTTGGAAGCGTTTCGGATGCCGCCGCTAAAGATTTTTTTCTTTTAAACGCTAAAGAGGCGTCGAAGTTTCCCGAAATAAAAAAAATGATCGATAACTGGCGTTATTCAGACGCGTTTCTTGCTATAACCGAAAAGCTCAATTCGAAGCGGGAATTAAGCGAAAGCGAAAAACTATCGCTTTATATAAGCCTTTCTATCGTTTTAAAGATGCTTGCAAAGCCCGCCGACGCGCTTATGAATATCAAGCGCGCTCATCAAATAGATTCGTCTTCGGAAATATGCCTTTATTATCTTTCACTGTTAAGCCTTTCTACGGCCGATATTGCGGCGGCAAGCTCCTGCGCCGTTCTTTTAAAGGAAAAAACGCCGGAAAACCCGTGGGGTTATCTAATAAGCGCGACCATATTCGCTTACGAGGGCCGGGCCAAAAAAGCGTTTGATGAAATAAAAAATTCTTTAAAATATGAGCGTGATTTTTTCGAGGCGCGTGCTTTTTTATTCAGTTATTACAAAAAGAGAAAAAAATATGAAAGCGCTCGCGACGAGTTGAAAAAATTAATGAAATTAACGCCTAATTTCGAACTGGCGCCGTTTTTTAATTCGCTGGATTTCGGCGACCGAAAAAGCGCCGAGGCCGCGGTTAGATCCGAATTATTTTACGAATACGGCAACCTGATGTATAATTACTTTAAGAATCCAAAATCGGCGCTTAAATATTATAAGCAGTCTGAAAAATTAAACGCGTCCCACGTTAAAACTAAGATCGGCATGGCTCAGTATTACGCGCTTTTCAGGCAGTATGAAACCGCGGCTGCGCTTTTAGCCGAAGCGGTCAGGCTAAGTCCTGAAGATAAAATCGCTTCACAGTATTATGATAAATTCGATAATCGTGAAAGTGTCGAAACTTTTATAAATCTTAATATTAACACTCTCAAAGTCGTTGCTATTTCGACTAAATTTACTTTTTGTCCCGGATGTGGCATGGCGAATAAACTAAAAGCGAAAAAATGTTCCAATTGCCGCAAAATCATACCGGCATATGACGAAATTTCAAAAGAAGCCGTAACTGGCGTTGAAAACGTACAAACGAGCGTCTCAAAGCCGGCGGCTGTGGAAGAATTCAGTCAGAGCGACGAGATCGAGCAAAAATACGACGATTGTCTCGAGGCGGGAATTAAAAATTTAGAACAGAAACAATATGAAGAAGCCGAGAGTAATTTTAAAGAAATGATATTATTAATGCCCGATTCTCCAGAAGGTTATAACATGCTCGGCGCTACTTATCTTGCAACCGGCGATTATGCCGTGGCTATAAGTAATTTTAAGCGCGCTATCGCTCTGAATTCCGATTTCGCCGAAGGTTATTTCAGCCTGGGTAAAACCTACGAATTGACTTCCAAGCCTGAAAAGGCGGTTGAAATGTATGAAAAAGCCCTGAAAATAGATTCCGAATACGAAGAAGCCGCCGATGCCCTGAAAAAAATAAAGCGCGGCAACAAATAAGGCGCGTAATAAATTTATTTACCAATCCTAATTTTATCTTGAAAAATCGGCCGATTTAATTTATAATGAATGCATATAAAATTTATGGATCGGAATAAATTATGAGCGCTGGCTTAAAAAAACGAATATTATTTCTCACTCCCTATTATCCGCCGGAGATCGGCGCGCCGCAGTCGCGGATATCGGAGCTGGCTAAAAAATTAAAGGAAGGCGGCCACGAAGTTATCGTGCTGTGCGCGTTTCCTAATTATCCGTCCGGCGTAATTCCTAAAGAATATAAAAATAAGTTTTTAATCAAACAAAAAGTAAGTGGCGTAACCGTTTACAGAACCTTTATTTACGCCGCGCCCAATAAGGGTTTTATTAAAAGGCTTATAACGCATATATCTTTTGCGGTATCTTCTTTTTTTGCTTTCGCAAAAGTTAAAAATGAAATCAGGGCGGATATATCTATCGTCGAGTCGCCGCCTTTATTTATGGCTTTTACGGCTATGGCGATGAAGGCCGTATTCGGCGTTCCTTATATTTTCAACGTGGCCGATGTCTGGCCCGACTCCGCCGTCGAGCTGGGGATGCTTAAAAATAAATTTCTGATAGGCTGCGCGGCTTTTCTTGAAAAGGCGGCCTACAGGTTCTCGTCGGGCGTTGCCTGCGTTACGCGCGGAATCGTTGATAATATACGCGGCAAAAACGTCGAATTCAATAAAGTGCATTTTTTACCTAACGGCGTCGATTGCGGTTTTTTCAGCCACGAAAAATGCTCGCGGGGAGAATATGACTCCCAGATAAAAGAATTCCGCGAAAAATTCGGTATAAACAATAAGTTTACGGTATTATACTCGGGCACTATCGGCATCTCTCAAAACTTAAGTTTTTTAATCGATATCGCGGCTAAAGCTTCTTCGATGGAAAATATTCATTTTTTAATAGTCGGCGACGGTGCCGAGCGCGTGGCTCTCGAAGAAAAAGCCGCTAAACTTGGCCTTAAAAATATAACCTTTGAAAGGCTCATTCCGAAAAGCATGATGCCAGCTTTAATAGCCGCGGCGGATGCCTGCGTCGTTTCGCTTTTAGATATAGCCGTTTTCAGAGGGGCGCTGCCTTCTAAGATGTACGAATATATGGCGATGAAAAAACCCATACTCATGTTTGCCGCGGGCGAATGCGTCGAATTACTAAAAAGCGCGCAGGCGGGCCTGGCCTCAGCTCCGAACGATTTAAGCGCCGCTTTAAAAAATCTCGAAACGCTTGCCGGCGATAAAAATATGGCCGGACGTATGGGCGAGAACGCTTTTAAATTCGTAAGCGAAAACTTTTCCAGGGACGTAATTTGCTCTAAATGGGAAAAAACTCTTGAGCGGCTTTAAAGTTAATGCGGGCGCAGCTTCGGTGAAACCGACCTCCGGCTTGCCTTAATTTAATAAATCCGCTAATTATCAATAAATCAGGAAGGAATTTTTAAATTGAGCCAGATAATAAAAGATAGAAAGATCAAATTCGCTCTTATTGGCTGCGGCAGAATATCCGCCCGTCATTTCGAAGCCGTTTACGGCGACGAAGCCGCCGGGATTCCCGCTAACGCTGACGCGGAGTTCGTAGATATCTGCGATATCGATCAGAACGCGCTTGAAACGGCAAGCAACAAATTTAATATTCGCGGCTATCGCGACTATCGTGAAATGCTGTCTAAAACTGCCGCCGATGTCGTAGCGGTCTGCACGCCCAACGGGCTTCATTATGAAATGGGAATGGCCGTCGCGGCGCATAAAAAACACGTTTTGATGGAAAAACCTTTCTGCGCGGATCTTATGCAGGCCGATAATCTAATAGCCTCCGCGCGCGATAACAGGCTCCACACTTTCGCGGTGCTTCAGGTGCGTTATAATAACACCATACAGCTTCTTAAAAAGCTGCTTTGCGAAAATAAGCTCGGCAAAATTTATTCGGCGGCCGTGTGCGTTCGCTGGCTGAGACCGCAGAAGTATTTTACCGGCTGGCGCGGAACTAAAGAGCTGGATTGCGGCACTGCGTTAAATCAGGGCATTCACTATGCCGATATCCTGCAGTGGCTGCTCGGGCCGATCAAGCGCGTGGTGGCTCAGAGCGCTACAATAGCCCATACCATAGAGCTCGAAGACCAGATTTCGTCTTTGATCGAATTTAAATCGGGCGTTCAGGCCACCTTTGAATTCAGCGTTAACACTTTTCCTAAAAACAAGGAATGTTCGCTTTACATATCAGGCGAAAAGGGTTCGGTCGAAATATCGGGCGACGCCATGAATAAAATCGAATATTTCGAAGTAGAGGGAAGCGAACGCCCCGATATCAGCGTGCGCGACGGTAATACTTATGCCGGCGGCCTTTACAAAGGTTCCTGTCCGAATCATCCGTTCATTTATAACGATGTCGTCCGCGTTCTTAAAACAGGCGACGTGAACTATATAAACGGCGATCAGGCGCGTAAATCTCTCGAGCTGATACTAACGATGTATAAATCGGCGGCCGAGAAAAAATTTATCGAATTTATTTAAAGAATTTATCCGGCCGCTTCTTAATAACTGCCGCCGGAGCCATTGCCTGGAAAGTGAAACATTAAGTTTATCGAATATATAAAAAAAATAAACAGGGGTGTGTAAAATGGCTAACGCCGAAGTAAAAGACAATTTTAAATACCAATGGTTTACTCTGGGTGATTTAAACGCCTTTTTCGGGCTGATGATCGATAACGTGACCAATCTTGTTATATTGGCCGGTATATTAGTTTACGGATTCGGCTATCCCCAGGAGTATGTTTATACTAAAATGATCCCCGGCACGGCGCTTGGCGTTATGTTCGGCGATATAATATACACTATAATGGCCTTCAATCTGGCTAATAGAACTAAGAATACGAACGTTACGGCAATGCCGCTCGGTCTCGACACTCCCTCGACTATCGGTATCGCCGTGGCCGTCCTCGGTCCGGCTTTTATAGCATCCGGCAAAAACCCCGAAGTTGCCTGGCAGGTAGGCATGGCGACGATGATATTGATCGGCGTTTTGAAATTTTTCATGTCTTTTTTTGGAGAATACGTCCAGCGGATAGTTCCGAAAGCCGGATTGCTCGGCTCGATCGGCGGCATCGGCATCGCGCTTATAGGCTTTCTGCCTTTAGTGACTCTCTTTCAGATGCCTATAGTGGGTCTGGTCGTGCTCGGAATAATTTTATATTCGCTTGTCGCTAAACAGGCTTTGTTTTCAATGAATTTAATGGTCCGTCCGCTCGGCCTCGGCTTGCTGGCGATACTTCCTATTTTAACTCTTTTTAAAATGCCTACGCTGGCGCTTATTGTAGTCGGTATTTTCGTATATTCACTCATTTCTAAAATCGATCTGCCTTTTAACGCGCCCGGCGTTTTCGTCGCGGTAGTCTTCGGCGCCGCGCTCTATCACGTGCTCGGGCCGCTCGGCCTGCTTGGCGCGGCTAAATATGAAATGCCCCATCTGGCTTTTTCGATGAACTTTCCAATTCCGTCTCTTGCGTTTTTAGACGGGATGGGCGAAGCTTTAAAATACCTTCCGATAGCTTTTCCATTCGGGCTTTTAACTATAATAGGCGGCATTAACGTCACCGAATCGGCTAAATGCGCCGGCGACGATTACAATACGCGCAACATACTGCTTACCGAGGCTTTTGCGACTTTGCTGGCTGGAGTTTCCGGCGGCGTGGCGCAATCGACCCCATATATAGGCCATCCGGCATATAAAAGCATGGGCGCCCGCGCAGGCTATACTTTAGCGACCGGTCTTTTCATCGGCATAGGCGGCATGTTCGGCGTGTTAACCTGGATGCTGCAGGTGCTTCCTGAAGCCTGCGTGGCGCCTATTTTGATATTCGTCGGCCTTGAAATCGCGAGTCAGGCCTATCAGGAGTGTCCTCACGAACACGCTCCCGCCGTCACTTTTGCCTTCCTGCCAATTATAGCCAACCTTCTTTTAATAATGATCAGCCAGATCAATGGCGAATTTTACGCGTTCCTGTCAACGCTTCCGCAGGAATTAGGCTCTAAATTTATGTTTTCAGAGGGGCTCCAGTCGAAACTTGACGTAATCAGGGCTCTCGGGCAGGGTTTTATACTTACCTCGATGCTGTGGGGCGGGGCGCTCGCTCTTATAATCGATAAAAAATTAGTCCAGGCAGGGCATTATTTTGTTATAACCTCGGCTCTTACGTTGTTTGGAATAATCCATTCGGTTTCGCCGTCCGGCGACGTATATCTTCCGTGGAAGATAAATTCGGTGCTTCCGATACAATTCGCGGCGAGTTACTTCATTTTAGGCGTTATTATGTATCTATTCAGCATGCTCAAGGCTGATGAAGAAAAAGGCCGCGCGAAGAACCGCGGCGAAGTTGAAGCCGGAATAAATGCGCAGGCATAAAACGGCAGTCAAATAAATATTGATTTTATTAACAATTTCTGATAAGCTATACAGGAGGATTTATATGAAAATTAATTCGAAATTTATAATAGCGGCGGTTTTTCTGACGATTTTTACGTTCGTTTTTGCAAATGCCGTTCATGCAAAAAAAATACGTATTACTAAAAGCGAGGCGGCGTCGCTTATAACTAAATTTAAGGCGGCTTATCCTGATATCGTTATCAGCGATGATTCAATTGAAAACAAATCCGCCGGGTATGACGAAAAATTCCATAAAAATCTGGTTATAAATATAAAAAGATGGGAATTACTTAATCAAAGAGCTCAGGATGCGGCGGCACCCGCTGAAAAAAGAGAAAAAGCCTCGGAAACTTCACAAAAACTTGTCGAAAAAATAGCAAAGGTCTGCGCCGAACAGGCGGTTATTGTTTCGGCCGCGGCTAAAATCAAGCAACCCGCGCCGCCCGCTGCCGGCGAAGCGCCGCTGGCAGCCGAAAAAACCGTCGCTTTGCCTGAAACTAAGATAGAAACCGTAAACCCCAAAAAATCGTTAAAAAAAGAAAGCGAACCGGAAAAATATGAGCCTAAAACCGAACGCGGCCAGAAAATAAAAGAGCTTTTGCTCGGTAAATAAATATGGTGAAAGATGACATCAGAGCATAAAGATTATTTAAGCACTACGATCAATATAAACCTTGGGCCTTCGCATCCTGCGACCCACGGCACTTTGCGTTTTTCGCTCGAAGTCGAAGGCGAGAAAATAATTAAATGCGTGCCTGAAATAGGTTATCTGCACCGCGGTTTTGAAAAATCGTCTGAAAAGGGCACTTATACTCAAGTTATTCCTTATACCGACAGGCTCAATTACTGTTCGGCGATGATTAATAACGTAGGTTACGTTCTGGCGGTAGAAAGTCTTATGGATATTAAAATAACCGAGCGCTGCCGTTATCTGCGCGTGATAATATCCGAGTTATCAAGAATAATGGATCATTTAGTATGTATCGGCGCGAATGCCGTCGATCTTGGAGCGCTGACTAATTTCTGGTATTTTTTCAGGCTGCGCGAAGATATTTACGATATACTCGAGCCTTTATGCGGCTCGCGGCTTACTACCGCTTACACGCGGATAGGCGGCCTCATGCGCGACGCGGGGGCTGATTTCAAAGACGCCGTGATGGATCTTTTAAACGATAAATTGCCCGCGGCCCTCAAAGATGTTGACGCCTTGCTCACGCGAAATAAAATTTTTTATGAGCGCAGCAAGGGTATCGGGGTAATATCCGCTCAGGATGCCGCGGCATATTCTATAACCGGGCCGTGCCTGCGCGCGTGCGGCACGCCTTACGATGTTAGAAAAGCCGCCCCTTATCTAGGCTATGACGAATTCGACTTTAATATCGCTCTCGATTCGGGTTGTGACGTATATTCGCGTTATCTGGTGCGCATGCAGGAAATGGTCGAATCGGCTAAAATAGTCGAGCAGGCCATTGAAAGGCTTCCCGAAGGCCCGGTTAATTGCGATGATAACTATATATCCATGCCTGAAAAAAATAAGGTTTACACCCAGATGGAGGCTTTAATAAGGCAGTTTAAATTAGTTATAGACGGCATCAGACCGCCGGCGGGTGAGGCCTATTCCGCCGTAGAAGGCGCTAACGGCGAGCTCGGTTTTTACGTAGTTTCAGACGGAGGCCGCAGTCCCTATCGTGTAAGGGTTCGCCCGCCCTGCTTCCCTATATTATCGGCGTTTGCGAAAATGGTCGAGGGCGGCCTTATCGCCGACGCCATATCTACATTAGGTTCGTTGAATATTATAGCGGGCGAATTAGACAGATGAATCAAATCAGCTCAATTTACTAAGGAGATGTATTAATTAATGGAATTATTAGAAGCTATAAAACATGTATTGATTAAAAATAAAAAACCCATGCATTTTAAAGAAATAGCAAGAACTATCAGCAGCGAAAAATTAATCGAAAGAAAAGGCACGCAGACGCTTGAAACCGTTATAGTAACGCGTTTAGCGCTCGAAGTAAGAAAAGCGGAAAAGTTAAAAATTCATACCGATTTTTTAAAATTGAATAACGGTTTGATAGGCCTTAAAAATTATAATGAGCCTAAGGTCGAAGAAGCTCCGGCTATAATTGCCGAAGCGATTCCAGTGCCGGCGCCCGCCTCCATAGAAGCTGCCGCGCCACAGTTAGACTGCCTTCAGGATTATTTGAACGCGAATTATATTAAAATAAAAGCTCAGTTTATTGAAAAATTGAATAAACTTCCATTTTTAGTTTTCGAGCGGCTAGTTGAAAACCTTCTGCGCGAGCTTGGCTTCGCTAAATATACGGTCGTCAACCGGCGCACCGACGGCGGAATCGACTACGCCATAAATTTTCAACAGTTTGCAAGCAACGTCAATATGCTCGTAGTTATCAGAAGATGGCCGGCCCAGCGAAAATACGGCGTTAAAAACGCCGAGGAACTCATAAAAATAATGACCACGCATAAATTCAATATGGGCGCTATTATATTATTTTCAGAATATGAAGCGGACGTCAACGAATATATAAAGGCTAATTCGCCCTATCCGATAATGCTTTTAACTATCGAACAGCTCGCGTCGATGCTTATCAGCCGCGGTGTCGGCGTCACTAAAAATATGATCGAAACTTATAATATCAACGACGATTATATCAGCGTTCTCGAAAATGAAATAATTCAAAAAATTGAAAAGCATAAAAAAAATACGGTTCCTAATGTTTCTAAAAATGTAAAAAATGTAAAACAAAACGGGAGGCCTGGATTTTATGGACATAAAAAACCTCATCAACAACATAATCAAAATAAAAATAATCCGTAATAAAGTGACTAAAACTACTGGAGGGCCAACGGTTTTAAAACCCGCCGGTATTTTTAGCGGCGCGCTTAATTTAAGAGTTGCTGTCTTTGTGGTTCTGGCGGCAGTTTTGCTTTCGACTACATCGCTTTTTGCGGCGATGATCGCCTGCCAGCATTGTAAAAAGCAGGTGGACGAGATCAACAGCGTCTGCCCTTACTGTCTGAGTGATTTAAGCGCTCCGGCCGTTGAAACTCAGCCGGCTTCGGAGAAAAAAAAGCCGCAAAATAAAAAAGGCGCTAAAATTATTAATTTTAATGCCGCCGCGGATGAAGCCGAAAATGCTGTGCGGGATGAAAAAGCCGTAAAAACTTTAGTTACCGAGCAGCAGGTTAAGCTATATTTAGAAGACGTTATATTAAAACACTTTCATAATAACTTCGCCGGCCAGAAAATTACGCTCGAAAAGATCAAGCGCGATGGCTCAGATCCTACGCTTTTTAAAATAGTCGGCACGGCATACAGTTCGGCTAACCGTCCCTTAAATACCGTCGCTAAATTTATTGAAACATTAATCGATGCCCTTCCCATATATCGCGCCGATTTGAACCATGCGGCTAAAGTCGATATAGACAATCCAACGCTGGTCAATTATACAATAACCTTAAAAATCGATCCGGCCGATAAGAGTTTTTCGAATTCACCGGCCGCATCTCAGCCTCTTGATTTTACATTCGTAGTTCCGCCGTCAAAATCTGAAACGGTAAACGTTAAAATTTTGAAAATTAATGCCGATTCAGATAGTGTGCTTTATAATATGAGTAATAAAGCCGGCGATAAGGTCACGCTCAATCTGATCGCCGAAGGCGGAATGAAGATCGTCGTTATGATCGACGATAAAAAAGTTTACGAAAAAAATTATTGAGGTGATTATGAACAGCGGGGTAAATTCACAAAAATTATTTTACGCGATATCCTCCTTTTTTCTGATGGTGCTTATAATATTTACGCTTAAGGTCAATTACGCCTCTTCGGCTTCTGGCGCCAGAGATGCGTCGCAGCCGGTTGTTTTTCCGGCCAATATGTCAGCGGAGGTAATGGGTATGCCGGTTGAAGCTGATGCTGGCGTTAAATCGGCCAGCGGACTTAAAGTGGTGCGCTCGAAAAAAGAATCTATCGAAGCGGTGGAAGCGGCCGCCGAACCTGAAGCGGCAGAGTATGAAAGCGTCGCGGATGGCGAGCCGGCCGCCGACGAACCGGCTGTAAAACAACAGCCTGATTCAAAAGATGCGGCTGCATCTCAGCCTGATTCAATATCTTCGATTATATCAGTTGATAAAATCAGTAAAATGCCCGGCGATTACAGCATCGTCGTAGATAAAAGCCGTTACGCCTTTAAACTTTATAAAGGCGGCGTGCTGGTTAAAACTTATAAAATAGCTATAGGCCGCAATAAGGATGGCGCAGATAAAAAGCTGAAAGGCGATTTGCGCACGCCCGAAGGAAATTTTTATATAGAATCGATACATAAAAGCGATAAGTGGCTCCATGAAGGCAAATATGCTTATGGCCCCTGGTTTTTAAGGCTTAAAACCCCCTGGCAGGGCATAGGCATACACGGCACCGACGAACCCGAAAGTCTCGGTTCAAAAGCGTCGGAAGGATGCATAAGAATGCACAGCCAACACATAGCTGAGCTTAAAAAGTTAGTCGAAACGCAGGTCACAAAATCTAAAAAGAAGGTCACCGTAGATGTATTGGCTAAATGCGATGAAAAATAACGATGATAATATGAAATGGATATAATTAAAACTCTATATTTAAAAAGAAAACTTCATTTTATCGTAATCGGACTCGCTTTTTTTATTTTTTCAGTCAGGCTTTATGATGGACCGCTTCGCACCTACGACGAATGTTATTACGCCGGTCAGGCTAAAGAAATATTAGTCACCGGCGACGCGCTTACCATGCACCACGCGCTAAATGTCAACTATGAAAACGACCCTATTTATTTGTGGTCGATGGCCTTAATGTTTAAAATATTCGGGGTCAGTGAATTTTGCGCCCGATTCCCTTCCGCCGTTTACGGCGCGCTCAGTGTTTTAATGGTTTTTTTGACCGCCGCGCGTCTAAGAAATTACCGCTTCGCTCTTGTTTCTTCTTTAATATTAGCCGCTACATGGGAATTTATACGCTTTTCAAGATACGCCCACCTCGACGTCTGCCTTTCTTTTTTTACGGCGGCCGCTATTTATTTTTTTGTCAGGCATGAATTATCCGCGGAAAAGACCCGGACAGGGGGCCGCCTTCTTTACGCGGCAGGCTGCGGAATTTGCGCGGGCCTTGCCATATTATCTAAAAATATTCTCGGCGCTTTTTCGATAACGGCCATAGTCATTTATTATTTAGTTAAAGGCGATTTTAAATCTTTATTCAGTTTTAACTTTGTCGTTATCGCGCTTTGCGCGGCGGTGCTTCCGGGCGCCTGGTATCTATACCAGTATAACGTAAACGGCCTCGAGTTTTTCAGGGTGCATTTCGGCTATATACTATTTAAGCGTGCGGCGGATAATCCTGTCGAGGCGGCGCCCGTGTATCAATATCTGAAAATATTGCTGCTTACATATATTCCATGGCTGCCGATAGCCGCGGCCGGATTATTTTTAATTTTCAAAGATTTTTTTGCTGGCAAATCCGTCATGGGCGGTCGGAATAAAAGAGACGCTTTATTTTTATACGGCGCGATATTCGTTACTGGTTATATAGGCGTTATGAGCATGGCCAGCGCTAAAAAAGGCTGGTATATAATGTCGGTTTATCCTCAACTGGCCATTATAAGCGCCTTCGCGCTCGAAAGATTTTTTGCCCGCGGCGGCGTTTTGAAAAAAGACGCGCGCAAAAAAACGCTTGGATTTATTTCCCGATTTTTATTCTTTATGTTTTTTGTCGCTTTTATTATATCGGTTTTTCCGGTTAAACTTTATAAAACCGATAACATAGAATATAAAAATGAAATCGCGGCGTATGCTAAAAGCATTCCTGGCGCAGTTTATAATAAAAACTTCATATTTCAGCCGGCCGGATTCGACTGCGATTATTTTGATTATCAGCTTCCGCTCTTGTTTTATACCGGAATTATCCCGCGCCATAGCGTAAAAGCCGCGGAAATTAATAAAATTATCGCGGTGGGAAGCGGCGGACCGCCGATAGGCGTAATTTCCGTCGGCGCGGCCGGCGGCGGCGTTTTTGATTCCGCGAGCGCTGAAATCACTTTTTTTTCCGAAAGGAATAAATTCGATGATATTATAAAAACCGCGGGCTTAAGCACTGATTCATGTGAAATAATTTTAAAAACGGCAAACTTCGTTATATACGTAATTAAATAAATATTATATTTACTTATAAAATAATAATAGATCGAATAAAATAATAATAGATCAAAGGAGTAATTTATGTCTAAAATACCCGATATTTTTGTGGTAATGCCCGCCTACAACGCGGAACGGACGCTTATTCAGACTTATAACGATATTCCGAAGGACATCGTAAAAAAAATAATCTTAGTCGATGATAAAAGTCACGACCAGACGGTAAGAGTGGCTCGCGATCTGGGGCTTACGATATTCGAACATCCGGTTAACAAAGGTTACGGCGCCAATCAAAAAACATGTTATCAGATGGCTCTGGATCAGGGCGCGGAAATCGTGGTAATGCTTCATCCCGATTATCAATACGATCCGAAGATAATGGCTAAGATGGTAAGGCCGATAATCAACGGAACGGCGGATGTAGTTCTCGGCTCGCGCATGCTCGATGGAAGCGCGCTGCCCGGCGGAATGCCCGTTTATAAATATATGGCTAATAAATTTTTGACTTTTTGTGAAAATAAGGTGCTGGGGCTTAATCTTTCAGAATATCATACCGGATACCGCGCCTACAGCCGTAAAGTGCTGGAAACTCTGCCTTTCGCCAAAAATTCGGATAATTTCGTATTTGACCAGGAATTTTTAGTTCAGGCGGTTTATTTTGATTTTAAAATAGGCGAAGTATCCTGCCCGTGTAAATATATGGATGATGCCTCGTCGATAAGTTTTAAAAACAGCGTCGTCTATGGCCTTTCGACTTTGCAAACGCTCGCGCGCTATGCCGGCCATAAATTATGTATTAAAAAGTCGAGATTTCTGGAAAGTTAGCCGGCGGTAAAAAAAGTGCGCGCCTTAATTTTTTCCGCCATGGCGGCAAGTTTTATTATGATTTTAGGCGAGTAGAATTTATCGGCCATCGAATCGAATATATCGATTTCTTCTTTATTGCCGTACATAATGATCAAAAACACCGATTCTAAAATTCTGATATCTTTAGCGGCCTGTTTTTGATATTTTTCGAGGCATTCTTTGTAGTTCTGACAGTAACTGCAGCATTGATCGGGTGTCGAGGTTTCGCCGCGCTGCCATTTAATACGGCAGGTGTCGTGTCTGGCGCATTTGGTGCAGCAGTTCCATTTGATGCGTACAATTTCACTGGCGCGAATTTCTTCGGCGAGCACCGATAATTTTATAAGGCAGTCCAGATCCGTTATGTTATTGATAATATTACGGGCGATTTCAACCTGTTCGTCGTTTCCGTTGATATTGATCATAAATATTTCCGATACTATCCGTCTGGATTTTTCGAGTTTCTGGAATTTTGCCAGGCATTTATCGAAGTACTGACAGTAACTGCAGCAGTATTGAGTCATCTGCCGCTCGCCGCGGTACCATTTAATGCGGCAGTTATGATAGCGTTCGCATTTGTCGCAAAAGCAGCAGTTCCAATCCATGTGAGTTATTTCGCGTCTTTTTATCTCTTCGATTATAACGGCCAGCTCGACGATTTTTTCGCTATTATTGGGGTCGTTGATTAAATAGCTGATTAAATTAGCGACGATCTTTTTTTCAAGTTCGGTGCCGTACATATTCGATATTGCTATTTCTTCGAGAAAGCATACTTCATTTGAAGACATAAATTCCAGCTTTCATATATTTAAAATTTGAACCGCTAATTAAATACTTATCAGAATCATCGTTTATAGATAATTAAAACTAAGGCGGCGCGGTTTTTATATTTATTCCGCCATGTATTCTTATCGGCGGTTTTTTATTTTTTCTTAATGCCGTTTGCGTCGCTCATGAATGTTTTATTAAAACATTGCGCTATTTTTGAGGCTTTTTGAATCAAAGGTTTTAATTTTTGAGGCATGAGAGATTGTCCGGCATCTGATAACGCTTCGTGAGGCCTGTCGTGGACTTCGATCATTATTCCGTCGGCGCCGGCGGCTATAGAGGCAAGCGACAGGCTTTCTACCAGGTTCCATGCGCCCGCGGAGTGCGAGGGATCGACTATTATCGGAAGATGCGATATTTCTTTAATTATCGATACCGCGGTTATATCCAGACTCGTTCTGTAAGCGGCGGTTTCAAAAGTTCGAACGCCGCGCTCGCATAAAATGATATTTGAATTACCCTGACACATGATATATTCGGCGGAAAGAAGAAATTCTTTGATCGTTGAACTGACGCCTCTTTTTAAAAGCACCGGTTTTTTTAATTTACCGGCTTCTTTTAAAAGCGCGTAATTACTTGCATTGCGCGTTCCGATCTGGATAATATCGGCGTATTCGCTTACGGCGTCTATATTTCTGATGTCTAAGAGCTCCGTTATAATGGCGAGGTTATATTTTTTTGCTATGCGTCCGAGTATTTTAAGGCCGTTTTCGTTAAGGCCCTGAAAACTGTACGGCGAGGTGCGCGGCTTATACGCGCCGCCCCGGAATAATTTAACGCCCATTTTAGAGAGCTTTTCGGCTATGCGTTCGGTCTGTTCGTAGCTTTCTACCGAACAGGGGCCTGCTATGAGCTCTATATTGCCGCCGCCGATAGTGCGGCCGTTTACTTTAATGCGGGTATCGCTTTTATGGCTGGAGCGGTAAACTTTTTCGCTGAATCCAGAGCTTGTCACCACTTTTTTGACCGATTCAAAAGATTTGAAATAATCGAGCTGAAAATAAGCGGGAACGCCTTCGACTTCTATCATCTCGACGCCTTCCTCGCGTACTCGCGAGTAGGAATATCCGCTTTGCTTAATATTGCCGGTAAGGCGCTCGATGTCTTTTTCGGCCGCGCCGCTCTTTAAAATAATGAGCATAATCTGCCTTTCTAAATTACCGTATTCTTAATATTCTTAATATTCTTAATAATTTTTATTATAAACACGCGAGTAATAACATCTAAACGCGAGTAGTAATTATATCTAAAATAATATATACGATTTTAACGGTTTTGTCAATTGAATCTTTAACATTGAATCTTTGACGATGATAATTACAGCCGTTAAACGAAAATATTTTTAAGTTTTATTTAAATAACTCTTTATGTAGAGAAGGTCGCGGCAGATGGCATCATGGCCTTCGCGTTCAATGATAAACGGCGCGTGGTTTATAAACGATTCGATTATACGCCCTATGGTTTGAATTCCGATTGCGCCAGTGTAAAAACCATCGTGCCTGTCTTTTTTTGAACCAAATTCTACTTTTGAATCGTTGAGGTGTACTAATTTTATGGCCGATTTAATCGCGTCGGGTATTTTAAGCGTATCGACGCCGGCGCCGAAGGCGTGGGCGGTATCCCAGCAGAATTTAGCCTCGCCTCCGAATTTTTTTATAAAATCGAGCATCTGATCCTGGCCGCCCATTAATTTATTGCCCGAGTTTTCGGTATTTTCGATTAAAAGGTTTACCGGTAAAGCCTCCGAAGCGCCGATGATTTTTTCGAACGAATCTAAAAAATTATCATAGGAACCCGATCCCGGATGAACCACGTAATGCGCCGCTCCGATTTGCGCGGCCTCGCCAAGAGCCTCTATGATATGTTCAATGCTTTTGGCGCGAAGGCTTTCGTCATTCGAGGCGAGGTTGACCACATAAGGCATGTGAACGCATATAAATAAATGCGGGTATTTATCTTTAACTTTATTTAAATTTTGTCGTGAGTTTAGCGAAAAAACAGGGTTGAAGGATCTTGGATTCGATATAAAAATTTGAATCGCGCTCAAGCCGCAGCTTTGAATAAGTTCTTCTACATAATCAGGCGCAGTGAGTGAAAGGTGCGCCCCGTATTTAAAAACGATATTTTTAATGCCTGTCATAATATTTATACTCCCGGTTATCTGGATACGCCCTTAAAAATACTATCTTCCAGCGTTTTGACTAATTCATTTAAATCTCTTTTAATTATCGTAACCCGGTATTTCGCCCCGCCTTTTAATCCGAGGATTTTAACGAGGTCCACTCCGGCGGCGGCGGTTGCCACTACGTTGAAAACGACCGTTCCCGCCTGATATTCGATTATAACTACCGGATATTTTTCGTAGCAGCGCATCATTATCGCGGTTATATCGCATTCGTTTTTTCCGATATCGATGTAGCATATCCGGGGGCTTAATTCGATCAGTCCGGCCGTCATTAAAGCCAGCGAACGCTTCAATATGATCTGGTAATCGGCGGCCCGTTGAAGCAGAAGGTTGTAAAGGCGCGTATCGCCGTAACCGGAAAGCATGAACTCTAAAGATTTAATTTTTATTTCTTCGTCTTTGAGATTGGCTTTAAGCGCCCTGTAAACGGCGGCCGAGCGCTCGCCGATGCCGTCGTAGCCGCCGCTGTCGATTATATCGGCGTCTCGCGTTATCGAATTTAAAAAATCATTTTTTTCGCCGGGGCTGCTGTAAATAAGCGCGGCGCATGATTTGAACGACGTATCGATAATTTTGAATATGGAATCGGGCAGTTTGATATTTTCCCAGCCGTCGTGGTGGTCGTAAATCGTTACTTTATTAAAAATTTCGGCGCATCTGGCGGCGAATTTTTCGGTCATGCCCATACATTTATTATTAGCTGCGATATCAGCCATAAATAATTCGTTGAATTCGGCGCCCTCGGTTTTGAGCGAGTCAAAACGCCTTAATATTTTATTAACGCCGAAAGGCTCGCATGGAAGGGCAAGGTAGCCTTCGGCGGGTTTTAAAATATTAACGATGAGCGCGGCCGAGGCTATGCCGTCGAAATCGCCGTGAAATAAAATTACGTCTGTTTTCATCTTTCGGGGCTACTTTCCGCTGTCGGTAATTTCTATATTTCTGTAACATTCGAATGTGACCGGCGATAATTTAATGTTTTTAACGTTATTGCGGAAGGCTATCATTTGATTCGCGTGCGTCATCGGCACCCATGGCGCGTCTTCGTGTATTATTTCCTGCGCCTTGCGGTACAACTCGCCGCGTTGTTTAACGTCTAAAGCGCTCTGGGCCTTCATTAAAGTATAGTGCAATACGTCGTTTACGTAAAAAGAAACGTTTTGCGCCTGGCCTTTGACGGTGTTGTCCTTATCGAGCAGAACGTATAAAAAATTATCTGGATCAGGAATATCGGCGCTCCATACGAACATCGCCATTTCATGGTCGCCGTTCATAACTCTTTTTTGATAGTCGCCCCATTCGCAGCTATATTTTTCGACGGTGATGCCGGCGTCTTTAAGATTGGCTATGACGGCCCCTGCGACCCTGTCCGGTTCGGGAAATGACATCGTCGTTATGGGGATCACATAAAGCGTTGTTTTAAAGCCGTTTTCAAACCCGGCGAGTTTTAAAAGCCGTTTTGCTTCCTCGATATCGTAGCGGTAGCCGGTTATCTCGTTGTTATAACCGAAAATATTTGGCGGCATAGGATTTTTGGCGAGAGTGGCGGTTTGCTGGTATAAAAAATTTATTATCGCTTTTTTATTTATAGCGTGGTTGACCGCCAGGCGGACTTCTTTTTTATTAAATGGCGGTTTTTCGGTATTCATGGCTATATAACCGATATTCATTCCGGGTTCGGTCAATAGAGTAATTTCAGGGTTGCGCTTGATAGTTTCGATATCGTCGGGGTTGATGCCGTCCATTATATTTATCAGTCCTGAATAAAGCTGCATCAGGCGGAGCTTATTGTCGGGAATGGTCTTAAATATTATTTTATCGGCTTTTGCTTTCTCGCGCCAGTAATCGTTATTGCGCTCAAGAACTATGGAATCGTCTTTTATCCATTGTTTGAATATAAAAGGGCCGCTGCCGCAGGGATTTTTATAAAAATCGGCCCCGTGTTTTTTTATGGCGGCCGGCGAGGCTATTGCAAGCGGCGTCATGGCTAAAAGATCTAAAAAAGGCGTATATGGCTTTTTTAGACGGAAAACGACTTTATAATCGTTGATTTTTTTAACCGATTCAAGGACGGCGAAATTGCTTTCGAAGCACTCGCAGTTACCGAGCCTGTAAGGATGGTCTTTTTGCATCTGGCGTTCGAAATTAAAAATTACGCTGTCGGCGTTAAATATTGTTTTATCGTGGAATAAAACGTTTTTACGAATTTCGAAGGAATATTCGAGCAGATCCTCGGATATTAGCCATGATTCGGCTAAAACCGGTTCGAGGTCAGACGATCCTTCGACGAACTGGACTAAATTTTCATATACGTTGTTAATGACGCCTGAGGACGAACCGTCCCATTGATTGGGCGGATCCAGCGAGATGGCGTCGTAGGCGCGCCCGTATATCAGAGCGGCTTCGCCGCGGGCGCCGCCTCGGTAAAACCCGACGATATTATCGTGGAATAACAGTAAAATCAATAAAAATACTATGCAGACCGCGATAAGATAAGATTTAATTTTTTTCATATAAAACCGCCCGAAAAAATAACGGGCGGCTTTTAAAAAGCGCTATAGCGGAACCGCTTTCAAAAAACCGCCGTTGAAGGGGAAAATGTTATTAAATCTATTCGCCGCTAACCTTGCTTATCATTTTATAAACGAAATTAACTATGGAACCCATTTTGCCGCCGGATGAAATGGAGCGGAAACCGCTTTCTTTCTGTTTGTTGGCGCTGTCTTTAATTTCGTTTAAAGTGTTTTGATATGAAGCGCTTTCTTCTTCGCTGATAGATTCGCTCGCTTTTAAAAATTCTAAAATTTTGGCGAGTTCGCCGTTATCGAGCCATACCGATTCGCACGCGGGGCAGTGATCGATTAAAATTCCTGAAGTATATGAAAAATTAACGGTTTGCATTACGCTCGAGCAACGCAGGCAGTTAATTTTTTTTGACGCATCCGGCGTTTGAATGGTAGAATGGCCGGCAGCGCCGTCGTTTAAACACTCGGCCGCTTCGCTGTTTAAGGCGTTAAGCCGGTTGAGTTCGTACTTATCAAGAAAAATTCCGCGGCATGAACCGCATCTGTCTATTTTAACGCCGTCGATATCAAGCAGTTCAAGCGCGCCCCAACAGCGCGGACATTTATTCGACATTTACTGCACCTCGTTTTAAAATTTTAAGATTTTTTTATGAGTTGAGTTTATTTTTAAGCGCTTTAAATGGATTTTCGTCTTCTTCGTCGTCCGCGTCCGGGGCGTCTTCGATTTTAGTATAATTGCGCCAGTTATCTTCGTCGCTGCGATTTTTTCCGGCAGCAGCCCTGAGGCGATTATTTTCGGATTTATTTCCGGTTTCGGGTTCGGCCGCCGCTTCGGGCGCGGGATCGTTTTTCTTCTGCAGTTCTTTAATGCTAAGCGATATGCGCTTCTGCTCGAGATCTACGCCCAGAACGATCGCTTCGACCATATCGCCGGGGTTTATTATTTCGTTGACTTTTTTAATGCGTTTTTCGCCGGTTATTTCGGATATGTGAACCAGGCCTTCCACTCCGGGGAAAAGCTCTACGAACGCGCCGAAGTCCGCGCAGCGGGTTACGCGGCCGTTGATTATATCGCCCTGTTTAACGCGGGCGGCGACCGATTCCCACGGATGCAGCGAAAGCTGCTTTAAGCTAAGCGATATGCGCGGATATCTTTTGCCTTCGGCGTGTTCTACCTTTAAAACTTTTGCGGTAACGATATCGCCGGGTTTTACCACTTCGGAAGCGTGGGCCACGCGTGTCCATGCCAGTTCCGACACGTGGATCATGCCTTCGAGCCGGCTGCCTAAATCGATGAAAGCGCCTATTTCGGATACTTTAGTGACTTTGCCGCTTATTACATCGACTTCTTTTAAATTGGCGATAAGTTTATCTATGGCTTCTTTTTGTTCGGCCTCCAGAATGGGGCGGCGTGATAAGACTATATTCTTTTTTTCTTCTTCGAAATCGCTGACTTTAAAATTAAAAACGCTTCCTACGTATTGTTCGGCGTTTTCGATTTTTTTAACGTCCATCTGGCTGATGGGGCAGAAAGCGCGTTTGCCCATGACGGTAACGTCGAAGCCGCCCTTATTGACGCTTTTTACTTTGCCGGACACGGTTATCTTACGCTCAAAAGCGTCTTTTATCACGTTATAGCTGCCGTCGCCGCTGAGCGCGCGGCTGAGCTTGAGTTCGCTTTCTTTATTCGTCACTATGTAAAGTTCGAGATAATCGCCTATTTTATAATTAAAGTTGCCATCCGTATCGATTAATTCGGCTTTTTCGACGTAACCATCGGTTTTTGCGCCTATATCGACGAAGACGGAGCTTTCGTCCATACCGACTATTTTAGCGTTAACTTTCATGCCGTAGTGGATTTTTTGTTTTGATACCGTTGATTGTTCGAATAAATCGGCGAAATTTTCAGTCATATTATTTTTCTCCTTAACCCATTTAAGAATTATCGCAGATAAATTATATCACGAAATCAACCAAAAATGCAAATAAAAAGCGTAAAAAGCCTAAAAGATTTTGAATGAAGGGTATTTTAACGGCCGGCGTTATTCGTATCTGAGAGCTTCGACGCAGTTCAACCCGGAGGCTTTGTTGGCCGGATAAATTCCGAAAAACAGCCCGACGGCTATTGAAAAGCCGAATGAAAGCAATATCGAGGCGGTCGAAACTGAAGTGTTCCAGTTGCCGAATTTCGCTATTAAATAAGACATTCCTATGCCGGATAAAATTCCGATAAGGCCGCCCATAACGCATAAAACGATCGATTCAATGAGAAATTGCTTTAAAATATCGGCTTTTTTTGCGCCTATGGCTTTTCTTAAGCCGATTTCGCGCGTTCGTTCGGTGACCGATACGAGCATTATATTCATAATGCCTATGCCGCCGACTAAAAGTGATATAAAGGCGATGCCGCCGAGCAGCATCGTAAAAGCGGATGTAATATCGCTCATGCGGTTGAGCATTTCGGTTTGTTTTCTGATGGTAAAGTCGTCGTCGTCTGGATTTAAAATTCTATGGCGTTTTCTTAATAATTCGCCGACTTCCTGCTCCGCTGAATCCATAAGCTCCGCGCTTTTTACCTGTACACTGATATTTCGAAGGTAGTCGAGGCCGAACAATCTTTTTTGAAAGGTAGTGACCGGAACCATTATCATGTCGTCAACGTTGGTGAATCCCGATTGGCCTTTGGCTTCGAGTACGCCTATAACGGTAAAATAAATGCGGTTGATTAAAATATCTTTTCCGATAGGGTCTATATTGAAAAAAATGTTATCTACAACGCTCTGTCCGAGCACGGCTACTTTTTTCTGATTGTGCAGCTCTAAGGATGTAAAATATCGGCCCTGGGCTATTTTGGTATTTCTAACTTCGGGGTAGCGTTCGCTGGTTCCGACTACCTGCGTTACGGTATTCTGGTTGCCGGCCTTTATTTTAGCCGATTTTGATATTTCCGGCGCGCAGCCGACGACCGATGGACAGTTTTTTTCGATCTCCCGGCAGTCTTCAAAGGTTAACGTCTGGATGGAACCCATGCCGTGGCCGCCCCCGCCGACTTTCATCTGACCGGGCATTACAAAAAGCAGGTTGGTTCCCATATCTTCGATAGATTTGGTGATAAGGCCTTTGGCGCCTTCGCCGATGGATATCATGGCGACTACGGAGGCTACGCCTATTATAACGCCGAGCATCGTTAACGCGGAACGCATTTTATTGGCGTTAAGGCTTATCAGCGATAATTTGACTAATTCGAAAAAATCCATTTTAACGTCCTTTATTGATTTAGATGCGGGTGAAGATGATGGCTTTTCTTGTTAATTTCTTCCAGCACGGCTTTCGCGTCGAGAATATGCTCGACTTTTTTATCGGTTACGATTTCACCGTCTTTGAAAACCACGTTGCGCTTGCAATGCTGTGCAATATCGGGTTCGTGCGTTACGATAACTATAGTTTTGCCGGCGCGGTTAAGCTGCTGGAATATTAATAAAATTTCTTCCGATGAACGCGAATCTAAGTTGCCGGTCGGCTCGTCGGCGAGTATTATCTTCGGATCGTTGACAAGCGCTCTTGCTATGGCGACTCTCTGCTGCTGCCCGCCCGAAAGTTCGTTAGGCATGTGATACATTCGTTCTTCGAGACCGACGGCGCTCAGCGCTTTTTTGGCCCGTTCCTCGCGTTCGGCCGCCGGTATTTTCGCGTAAACCATTGGAAGTTCCACGTTTTTAAGCGCGCTGGTGCGGGAAAGCAGGTTAAATGTTTGAAAAACGAAGCCTATCTTTTGATTTCTGATTTCGGCGAGAGCGTCTTCGCTCATGGTGGAAACGTCGGTGCCGTCTAAGTGATACGTGCCGTCGGTAGGTTTATCCAGGCAGCCGAGAACGTTCATCATAGTAGATTTGCCGGAACCTGAAGGCCCCATTATAGCTATAAGCTCGCATTCTTTTATTGAAAAGTCCACGCCGTTAAGCGCGTTTACCTTAATTTTGCCGGTATCGTATATCTTGGTCAATCCTTTTATTTCTATGATCGGTTTGTTTTCATCTGTCATATCGTTTCACATCGCTTGTTTTTAAGATTGATAAGTAATTTATCTATTATTTGCGGCTGCTGCTGCCTGAGCTCCGTGTGCTGCGGGCGCCTGGAGGGGAGCCTAAAAGCGGCATTCCCGGCTGGGCTTTTGCCGTGCTTTCTTTCATCGCCTTAAGCGCTTCGCCCGTATAGAAGCGTTCATTTTCATTGAGCCCGCTTATTAAAACGGTTTTTTCGCCGTTGGTCAATCCTATTTTGACAGGCCGTAATTCAGGTTTCTGGCTTTCATTTCCGTTTAATAATCTTACAAAATGTTTGCCGCCGCGTTCGATTATCGAATCGTTGGGTATGAGTTTCGCGTCAGTTTCACTGGCTATTATTATTTCGGCGTCCGCGGTCATTCCCACTTTTACTTCGTCGCTGCCTTCGAGAAGATCCAGGGTTATATCGATTACCGGCACGTTGTCCTTTAGATATACGCGCGGCCCGATGCTCGATAATTTTGCTTTGAATACCTTCTTCTGATAGGCGTCTAATTTAACGCGCGCCCCTAAATTATGCGATAATTTATGGATATCGGTTTCATCTACGTTGGCTTTTATTTTTATTTCAGACATATCCGATAGCGTCAGTATATTAGTGCCGGAGGTTACAGAGGAGATGCCGGAGGTTATAATTCCGCCTTCATCAACCCATTTTTGAGTTACCACGCCGGAAATAGGCGCTAAAACAGTCGTGTCTTTAAGCTGCTCGAGCGAGTCCTGATGGATTATATCGTATTTTTCGACTATCGATTCCAGATTTTTAATTTCCTGCTCGCGTATTTTTAAAGATTCGATTTTATATTTAGCTTCGTCGACCGAGCAAAGTGAAACTTCATACTGGAAGTTAGCTTTTTGAATTTCTTCACTCTGGTAGCCCTGTTTTAATAAATTGAATTTTTCCTCGGCGCTTTTTAACTGAGCGGCGGCCACGTCGCTTGCGGCCCTGGCGCTGTCCATCGCCGATTGCGACACTAAGTTTTTATTATAAAGTTCTTTGTGGCGGTTGAAATTTTTGCGGCTGTTATCGTAATTGGCGCGCGCTAAATCGATCTGCGCTTCGGCCTGGGACAGCTCTTCCGGCCGGCTTCCTTTCTGGAGCAACCGCAGGTTTGAATAACTCAAATCGGCGTTGGCTTCGGCGCGTTTAAATTCGTTGGCGTAGTTTTTTTTATCTATCTCGAATGAAATTTTAGATTTTTCGAGCTGCGCCTGCGCTGATTTAAGATCGGTTTCATTCTGCTTCACCTTTAAAAGTATATTTCTCTTATCGATGTGGGCGATAAGGTCGTTTTTATTGACATAATCGCCTTCCATTAATTTCAGATACTCGACGGTGCCGCCCACTCGCGATTTTACATCGACGCTCGAAAGCGCGGTTACCGTTCCGGCGCAGGAAACGATAATTTCGAAAGTGCCGCTGGTAATTTGCGCGGTTTTATCGGCGGCGTCGCCCGCGCTTGTTTTGCTGCCGCCGAATGGATTGATAAAATAAAGTAAAATCGCGATCGCGGCAAAAGCGGTTATATACCTGATGGAAAGAAATCGTTTCATCTGTAAAACTCCTCGTCGCCGATATTTCTTCTGAACTTGCATTTAGCCGTCAAAAAATTTCCCTGCGATTGTATGTGATTGGTCATGGCGCGGTTATAGGCGAGTTCAGCGTCGATCAAATCGAGCATGGTGGCCAGTCCGACTTTGTACTGTTCGTCGGTCAGTTTTAAAGTTAAATCGGCGTACTCGACGTTTTTAGCGGCCGCGCCTATTTGTTCGTAAGATTCGAAAAGATTTAAATATGCCTGGTTTACGTCGTATTTAATAGTTAAGATCAGTTGCTGTAATTTTTGTTCTTCGGCCCTTATTTTTTCTTCGAGCTCGCTTACTTTATTTTCGGTAATGTATCCGTTGGTAATAGGCATCGAAATGTTTGTAGTAAACGAGTAGGAAGAGCGTTCGCTTTTATTGGCGGAGTTGTCGAAATCCAGGCCCGCGTTCGCCCCGAGTGAAATCTGCGGGGATTTTTCGGCTTTTATCTGCCTGATTTGAAGTTTATAAACTTCGATGCCTTTTTTGGCGGCTTCGATTTCGCTGCGCGAAAGAAGCGCTTTGTTTATGGAGCTTTCTAAATCTATTCCTATGGTGTCGCATGTAAGAGAATCTATCACTTCGATATCGTAACCGGCGCGCCCAAGTGTGTAGTTAAGCGCGAGCTTCGATTTTTTATTGGCGTTTTGCGCCGCGATGAGGCTGTATTTTTTTTCGAAAGTATTCGTTTGCGCTCTTATAAAATCGGTTTTTGGAGAAATTCCGACGTTAAAATTGGCTTCCGCGAGGTTCTGATGTAAAATAGAACCCTCGTATGCCTGCAAAGCGATTTTTTCGAGTCTGAGCGAAGTGACTAATGAATAATAATTTTCGCATATTTTCAAGAAAATATCCATCAGGAGTTTTTTATGGTTTAATTCCTGAATTTCAAGATTAGTTCCAGCGGCTTCTATTCCGCTTTTCGTCTTGCCGCCGTCATAAATTAATTGTGAATAAGATAAACTGGCGCCACGGCTCGAATAAAGCGAAGACGTTTCGCTGGCGCGCGTCTGGGCATCGCTTCCCTGCCAGCCGCCTTTCGCTCCGGCGGAAGTCTGCGGTCTTAACGACGCTTTCGATTGCTCGAGTTTATATTTGTAGGTGTTTATACTAAACAGAGATTCTAAAATTTGCGGGTTAGTTTTTAGCGCTATACTTACGCAGTCGGTTAAACTTAACTGGTTGCCGGTTGTGATTTCGGATGTTTTCGACGGCATCGCGGGTAATTTTTCTTCGCCGGTTTTAATTACATCAGCTTTAACTACGGCAGTTTCACCGTTTTTTCCCGTCAGTTTTAACCTGGCCCTCCGCGCTCTTAATTCGACTGATTCAGAACTTTTATTCAGCAGGCTTAATATTATTTCGGACGGTTTCAATTCAACCTGCGCCGTCGAATTCGTCGCGCACTGCGCCGCCGCGGGCGAAAATGCCGCAAGCAGCGTGCCGTAGAGCAATAATGAGTAAAGCGGCGAAGACGCTTTTTCGCTTTTTTTAAAATTACCAGTTTTTCTTTCCATTAATTGACCACCTTCATTATATAGTTCTTGACAGCGCCGGACAATCTGGTTATTATTGAATTTTTAATATTGTGAAGAGTTTCGCGGCTTACGTCGTCGCAGAGATTGATATTTATTTTTCCGCTGTAACACTTCAGCGTGCTCACTTTTTCGTTAGTTTTTAATATGTCGAATATTTTATCTATTGGATTTCCGATTATTTCTAATTTCATATTTTTACGCTCCATTCCAGATTTACTTTAAGGCCAGGCCGTTCATCGCAAGATCCGTGACGGCGTCCGCGAAGCGTTCGTAGGTTATGCCTTTGAGTTGTTTTGAAAAAACGCATTCTTTCCAGCTTACAATCGAGGAGACTATGCTCAGCATTAAAACGCTTAAAACTTCGATATCTTTAAAATCGCGGATCTTCTTTTTTTCGATAGCGGTTTTAAAGAAAGTTTTCATTTTTTCGTTAATCGTTTCAAATATTTTTTTGTGAATTATTCCTCTGAGTTTTTTATCCCGCGTTACTTCAAACATGAAAACGCTTATTAAATTATTGAGTTTTGAAAGAGATTTAAACCGGTCTTCATAAAAAAATTTGATCGCTTTTTCGGGCTTTAAAACCGACATCTTATCAAAAAGCAAGTAATGCTCTTCTTTGTGCCGATTTAATAATTCATGAAGGATATCGTCTTTGTTTTTAAAATAAACATATATGGTGCCTACCGCGACGCCGGCGGCCCCGGCTATTTGCCTGATGGTCGCCGCGCCGACCAGAAAATAGCATGGAGCGGACATCCCGCCATGCCCGATTTCGAAAAAAACCTCGATCAATTAGCGACTGCGGCGGCCCCTGCGGCCGGCGAAGCCGTTGAAGTTAAAGCAGCAGCTCCGGCGGCAGACTCCGGCAAAACCGCCGAAGTAAAAACTGAAACTGCGGCGCCGGCTGCCAATGAAACCGCTGAAGTAAAAACCGAAGCGGCTCCCGCCGAAGATCCCGCCTGCAGTACCGGAAAATGAGGGGGCGGCCATTAATAACCGGTAGTTTACCGGTCCGAAATAAATTTTAATTCCGCGATAAAGGCCCTGGCTGAAGAAAAGCTTATGGGCCTTTTCGCTTGAAATCGGGGGAGGCGTCAATGAAAAAATATTATGTATGCTGTGATATGGAAGGAATAACCGGCGTTTCAAACTTCAAAGAAATGGAAACCCAGGCCGGATACACATCAAAAATGATGACAGCGGAGGTTAATGCCCTTTGCTCCGCCGTAAATAAACACTCACATGGCCTTACAGGCGGCGGTCTGGACATAGTAGTAGCCGATTCACATGCAACTGGAACTAATATCTGCCACGCCGATCTTTGCGAAAACGTGAGACTTATAAGAGGATTTCCTCGTTCTTATTACATGATGCCATGTATTGACGAGTCTTTCGAGGCGGTATTCATAGCCGGCCATCACGCCCGGGCGGGCACTATGGAAGCCGGCATGGACCACACTTTTTCAGGCTCGGCCATATACGGCGTTGAAATTAACGGAAGCGAAGTCGGCGAGTTCGAAATTAACGCGGGGCTCGCGGGTCATTATAAAGTGCCCATAGCCTACGTTTCGGGGGACGATAAATTTATAGATCAAATAAGCGTATATAAAGAAAAACTCGGATTCGAAACGGTGGTTACCAAACAGGCTATAGCCAGATATTCCGCGGTTCTAGACCATCCTAAAAAAGTTTATTCGGCAATCGAGGGTGCGGTGGAAAAAACTCTGACCGAAAAAAAATGGACGGGAAAATATTTTACATACCAGTATCCGCTTAAAGTTAAAATTAAACTTTTAAATACCGTAAAAACCGATATGGCGGCTCTTATTCCCGTTGTAAAAAGACTC
This sequence comes from bacterium UBP16_UBA6123, assembly GCA_002423385.1. Taxonomy (GTDB): domain Bacteria; phylum Muiribacteriota; class UBA9980; order UBA9980; family UBA9980; genus UBA9980. The sequence continues at coordinate 52,722 of DIVV01000217.1, read as the reverse complement.
GACGGCCGGACCATTTACTTCGAAGCTCCCGATTTTCCTTACTTTTATAATATGTTCTGCGCCATAACTTTGATATGCTGGAACGACAGATAAGCACAAAATCTGTAAAATTCGATGAAAGGCTATGCCATGAAAATAAAAAATATGGATACGCTGCGGCAGAAAATAGCCGGCGAAATAAATTCTGAATACTGCATATACGGCCGCAGCCGGGCCGTTCAAAAAATTTGCGATATCATTAAAAAAGTCTCGAAATCCGATTCGACGGTTTTAATACTCGGCGAATCGGGCACCGGCAAAGAACTCGTAGCAAGCGCCCTGCACTTAAACTCTAAACGCGCCAGAAATCCGTTCATTAAAATAAACTGCGCCGCCTTAAACGACAACCTTCTCGAGTCGGAACTTTTCGGCTACGCGCGCGGCGCGTTCACCGGCGCTTACGCCGATCGGGCCGGCAAATTCGAAGCCGCGGAGGGCGGCACCATCTTTTTAGACGAAATAGGCGACATATCCCAGGCGATGCAGGCTAAGCTATTGCGTGTTCTTCAGGAGCGCGAATTCGAACGCGTGGGCGAAACTAAAACTCGCAAATGCGACGTACGCGTAGTATGCGCAACCAACCGTGATCTCGGCGAAATGGTCGAAGAAAAAAAATTCCGGCTCGACCTTTATTACCGCCTGAATGTTGTGAGCATTTATCTGCCCTCGCTTAAAGAGCGCCACGAAGATATCGCCGGGTTGATCAATTATTTCATCCAAAAATATAACGAGCGTGAAAACCGCGAAATCAAAGGCGTCAGCGGCGAAGTAATGAAGCGGCTTGAAAATCACGACTGGCCGGGAAACGTCCGCGAGCTTGAAAACGTTATCGAAGCCGCGGCGGTAATGGCCGCCGGCGATATAATCGAAAACGTATGGCTGCACAATAAAAGCAAGCGGCCAGTAATTATAAATCGCGCGCTGCACGACGCGGTTTCACTCAACCACGATTATATGAACACTAACGCGAGCCCGGGGGCGGCCTCTCTAATAAGCGGCGAACCTCAGCGGATAATCAGAGGTTCGAACGCGGGCCGCGGCGGCGGAAGCGGCGGCGAAACGGGCGAAGAAGAAACGCGGGAAATGGATTATATTTCCAAAGTAGGCGGACATTTTCCTATAAGCGGCGAGCCGGTAGCCAAAGACAGCTTCGACGGCCGCTCATATTACCAGAAAAAAGAGGGCGGCCCGAAGCATTCGGGGCATAAAGTTTCAGGCGAAGTCACTATTAAACTACCCTGTGCCCTGCAGGACGCCGAAGACACGATCATATTAAAAACCCTGGAAATGACCGGCGGCAATAAAACCCGGACGGCCGAACTTTTAAATATTTCACTCCGCAGCCTGCAGATCAGAATAAAAAAAATACAGGCGAATGAGTAATAGTAACTGAATACAGGCAGATTAAATGATAAGTTCTAAAATACATGATATTTTATCGTCGCTTCCCGAAAAGCCGGGCGTTTATCTTATGAAAGCGCAAAACGGCGCGGTAATTTATACGGGCAAGGCTAAAAATCTTAAAAACCGTGTCAAGTCATACTTTATGAACGCCGCCGAGCACGACGCTAAAACGGCGGCGCTCGTTTCTAATATCGACGATATCGAATATATCATAACTTCGAGCGAACACGAGGCCTTTATACTTGAAAACTCGCTTATAAAAAAGCACAGGCCCCGCTACAATATAATGTTTAAAGACGATAAAACCTATCCGTTCATCAAGCTGACCGTTAACGAAGACTGGCCGCGCGCCATACTCTCGCGCAAAGTGGAAAAAGACGGCGCCGAATATTTCGGCCCTTACAGCGATCAATGGTCGGTGCGCGTCATAATAAAACTCGCTCAGGATATATACAATATACGCTCCTGCAATTTAAATCTTTCGGCGCCCCGCAAAAAGCCGTGTCTTCAATATCACATAGGCCGCTGCGCGGCGCCGTGCGTAAGATATATAAGTGAAATCGAATATTTGAATATAGTCGCCATGGTACGGGATTTTATCCGCGGCAATTATGAAGGCCAGATCGCAAACCTCGGCGATAAAATGAAAAAAGCCGCAGCGGCGTTTAATTTTGAAAAAGCCGCAGCCATACGAGATCAGATAAAAGCCGTCGAAAATATATCGAAAAAACAAAATATAGTATGCGCCGATCTTTTAGACCGCGACATAATAGTAGAGGCGCGCGGCTCTCTAATCGATGTAATCGAAGTATTCTGCGTGCGGCGCGGCGTGCTTCTCGGCCACAGCTCTTTTGTTATAGAAGGCGATAAGCTCATCGGCGGCGCTTTAATAGACGAATTTATCATCCGCTGCTATCCGAACGAAAACCAGACGCCCGACGAAATAATAACTTCGAGCGCGCCGTCCGCCGAAACCAAAACGTTTATAGGCGGCATTTTCGAAAACGCCGGCGGTAAAAAACCTGAATTTATATGCGCCTACGATTCGAATCAAAGCGAGCTTATAGCCATGGCTCATCGTAACGCGCTCAATACCCTCAAAATTAAAGAAGCCGAAGCCGCCGCTAAAAGCATCAAATCGCAAAAGGCTTTATCGGAGATCCGCGACGCTCTAAAATTAAAATCTCTTCCCGAACGCATCGAATGTTACGATATTTCAAACATATCAGGCACTCTCGCCGTCGGCTCCATGGTCGTGGCTATTAACGGAAGCATGCAAAAATCAGAATATAGAAAATTCAAAATTAAAACCGTCGATAAAATAGACGATTATATGATGATGAAAGAAGTCCTGCGGCGGCGCTTTACAAGGGCGCTTAACGAAGGGCAGACGCTGCCCGATCTTGTAATGATCGACGGCGGAATCGGGCATTTATCGGCTGCCTGCGAGGCGATGAGCGCCCTCGGCCTGAACGCTAAAGTCGCGCTGTGCTCCATAGCCAAACAAAACGAAGACATATACGAACCGGCCAATTCCGTGCCCGTATTTTTAAATAAAAAATCACAGGGTCAATATCTTTTAATGCGCATTCGCGACGAGGCGCACCGCTTCGCCATCAGCTACCACAAAAAACTGCGTAAAGGCAAAATGACTCTTTCGCTGCTGGCTGAAATTAAGGGTCTCGGCAAAAACAGAATATCGGCCCTTTATGATCATTTCGAAACCATAGAACGCATCCGGGCCGCCAGCGTTGACGAACTCGCCTTAGTAAGCAATATAACCAAACCCATAGCGCGCTTAATTTATGATTATCTTCACGGCGCGGATAAAAACCTTCAACCAAACGATAAAATTTAAGAACAAATAGCTATAAAGGAGTTTTTAAAATGTCTAAAAACTATTTAACTTCGAAACTTCAGCCTTTCGGCAGTTCCATATTCGCCGAAATGACTAAAATGGCACTTGAAAACAACGCCATCAACCTTTCACAGGGGTTCCCCGACTTCGACGGCCCCGAATTCATAAAGCAGGCCGCCTGTGAGGCTATAAACGCCGGGCATAACCAGTACGCCAACACATTCGGCGTTCCCGCCTTAAGAAAGGCCATAGCCGATAAATACAATAAATTTTACGGCCTGTCGTATAACCCGGACACCGAAATTTCAATACTGGCAGGGGCGACCGAGGCCATATTCACCACGATAATATCTATTATAAACTCCGGCGACGAAGTTATAATAATGGAACCTTATTATGACAGCTATCCGGTAGCCGTCACCATGGCCGGCGGCCTCTGCCGCTACCTGACGCTCGAATTTCCCGATTTCAAAATCGACTTCGAAAAACTCGAATCGCTGATAAACAATAAAACGCGCATGATAATAATTAACACGCCCCACAATCCGAGCGGCAAGGTCTTTTCTCGCGCCGAGCTGGAAACGCTGGCTAAAATCGCGGTTAAACACGATTTAACCGTCATCTCCGACGAAGTTTACGAGCATTTGACATTCGACGGCGAAAAACACATACCGACGGCCTCTATCGAAGGAATGTTCGAGCGCACCGTAACGATATCTTCGACTGGCAAAACTTTCAGCATGACCGGCTGGAAAATCGGCACCGTATGCGCGCCCGCGCCTATATGCGCCGCCGTTCGCACGGCGCATCAATACGTAATATTCGCCGTGGCTACTCCTTTTCAGCATGCCATGGTAAAGGGGTTCGAGGCGCCGGATTCCTTTTATAAAGAATTAATAGAATTTTATACTAAAAAACGCGACATGATGGCTAAAACTCTTACCGATTGCGGCTTTAAAATAGTAATGCCGAAAGGTTCTTACTTTATAATGGCTGATTTTACGAATTTCGGCTTCACCAACGACGTGGAATTCTGTAAATATCTTGCCTCACAAATTAAAGTAGCCGCCATACCGCCGACCGCGTTTTATTTTAACAAGCGGCACGGCGAAAAGCTCGTCCGATTCGCCTTCTGCAAAAAAGAAGAAACGCTCGCCGCGGCGGCCGGCCGTCTGAGCTCCTTAAAAATCTCACGTTAACTTCAGGCGCGGCGAATAACTTTATCCCCAAACACGGCACGCCTTTTTTCTTGACATTAACGCCGTCGTTATTATATAATGGTACACGTTCAACGAAACGCAAAAAAATAATAAATATACAATATTACAATATTAACGGAGGGTAATCTATCTATGGCAAAAAACCTTGTTTTATCGATAATCATTATTGCGGTTCTATCATGCTCTTTTACCGGCATTGCGCTCGCCTCCTCGTCGTGCGACGGATGCGCGTCAAAAAAAGTATGCAGCGAAGCTAAAGCCGGCGGCAGTTGCGGCGATTCTCCGGCTGCCCGGACGGAGAGCTTGAATTTTACGGCCGACGGCGCTAAAACGTCTGGCGCAACATCATCCGCTGGCGCGGTTAAAACCGAATTTTCGGCCCTGGCAGCCGTCTCGCGCGCAACCGCTAAAACGGTCATAATTAAAATAAAAGGCGATAAAAAACTCTTAGAAAAACTCGCCGCCGATTTCTCCGCGAAATTTAAAATCGAAAATAAAAAAAATCAAGACTGCCAGCTTATTGATATAGCTTCCGAATTATGGGTCAAAATAGCCGCGGGCGGCGAAAAAGAAAAAATCGAATACCTCGAATCGATAGGTTTAAACATAGAAAAATCAGCTAAATAAACTTAACTTAACTTAACTTAACTCAACTTAACTTAACTTAACTTAACCGGCGGTGTGATATAATGCGGACTATAAGATTTTTATTCCAACTGTTTTTCATAGAATTGATATTATATCACGCCGTTTTGTTTTCACTCGGCGCCTCTTATAAAAACTGTGAAACTTACTGTCCGTTCGGGGCAGTTGAAACGATGGCGCTTTTCGTAAAAACCGCGAAATTTCCCTGCGCCGTGAACGAATTCAACTATTCGATACTCGCCGGCGTTTTAATTTTAACCATATTTTTCAAACGCGTTTTCTGCTCATGGGTTTGTCCGCTCGGCGCGGTCAATGAATTATTAACTTCGCTGCGCGGGCGTTTTGCTGAATATAAACCATTAAGCGCGAATATATTAAAACCTTTATATTCCATTAAGTATATATTGCTTATAGTTATTGTCGTCGTGACCTATCAAAATTACGATCTCGTGTTCCGGCCTTACTGCCCTTACTTTACGGCTTTCGGGCTTCACGGCCACACCACCGAAACGCTCAGCTATTTTATACTCGCAAATGCCCTGCTGATGACTTTTTTTATTAAACTCGGCTTCTGCCGAACGCTATGCCCATTCGGCGCTTTTTTGAATTTATTTAATATACGCACCGTTTTTAAAATATACCGCGACGAAAAAACCTGCGTTAACTGCAAACTCTGCGACGACGCCTGCCCTAATGAAATTAAAATTTCCGAAACCGTTAAAATCGATAAGCGCGGCTGCACTATGTGCTTAAACTGCATTTCAGCCTGCGGCAAAAATAATTCTTTAAAGATAGGGTTTTAAATTATGAAACCGGAATCCGGCGTTAATCCAATTATAATACCGATATTCATCGTCCTGATTTTCTCGGCGTGCTCTTATTTTGCATGGTTTTTCAGGATGCCGACTTATTACCATGCAAATGAAGAACTGATCAAATCCGCTACGGCCGCCGATTATAAAACCGCCGAGTTCGAAGTCAACGGCGTCGTCTGCCTGGGCACTTCGAAAACCTTCGCAAAATGGCTCGACGAACTGCCCGGTATTTTATCGATAAAAACTTACACATCCAACCGCTTCGCGGAGATCGGATACGACGCTTCGAAAGTATCGGCCGATGAAATGATAATATCGATAGAGCGGGAAGTAAACGTTGACAACGAAAAACTAAAACCCTTCAGCGTTATGCGCTACCGCGAATCTCAAAATTCCGATTGGATAGTGCTTAGAACAAATAAAAAAACAGAGGTTGATGAATTATGAGCGCAATACTTAAAACTTTTGCCTCGCAGTATAACGAATTAATATTTTCAGTCGTGCTTTATTTAAGGCAGCTCGGAATGAATTTTATGTCGGTTAATATTTTAAACGGCATAATATTGATTATAATGCTGCTGATAGCCTATCAAATGTTTCAAGCAGCGAAAAAAGCCATTATTTACCTTATCCTGATGGCTATAATTTTGCTGCCTTTTCTCTTTTTAATAATTTCATCTTTTTTTATAAACGATTCAAATATAAATAACCTGGTCCGGTGATTCAAAATCGATTACCTGATAATATAACAGTTGACACAATTATAAATAGAAATATAATAACCCAAAAATACAAACAGGCAATAACGGGGGTAGTTATGATGCAAAGCACCGCGGGCGGCACGCGCAATAATTTCAAAGCCGTTCTCGATTATATTAAATCCAGGCCGAAACAAAAAGTCGCGGTCGTCTGCGCCGCGGATGAAGCCGTTTTAAAATCGGCCGAAATAGCCGGCAGCGAAAACATTCTCGATTTTATATTTTTCGATAACGCCGATAAAATAAAAAAAGCCGCGGATGAATATAAAGTCGATATTTCCGGTATCGAAATTATCGACACGACTTGCGAACGCGAAGCCGCCGCACTCGCTACAGAGGCTGTCCGGGGCGGACGCGCCCAGATACTTATGAAAGGGCATCTATCGACCGGAATGTTTTTAAAAGCCGTTCTGGATAAACAGAGCGGTCTTAGAAAATCGAAACTTCTTTCGCACATACAGGTATTCGAATGCCCCGTCACAGGCAATATTAAAATGATATCAGACGGCGGGATGAATTTATATCCGGGTTACGAAGAGTTTTGCCATATAACCGAAAACGCCGTCGACGCGTTTTACAAAATTTGCGGTCGAATCCCGAAAACAGCTCTGATATCCGCTTTCAACCGGCCCGATCCGCTTTTAAAGTCATCCGTCGCCATGGCGGCCGTAAGAGACGATCTAAAATTATTCATCGACGGTTCGCCCGCCGCCATAAGCGGGCCGATCACTTTAGACGCGGCGATTTCACCCGAAGCCGCCGCCAAAAATGACATCAAATTAAATTTCGACGGCCCCGCCGATATATTAATAGTTCCGAATATAGAAACGGGCAACCTTCTCGGTAAATCGCTTTTATATTTTACCGATTCGCAGTCGGCGGGAATTATCTGCGGTACGTCAAAACCGGTTATAATGCTCTCCCGCGCGGATAATTTCAATACAAAATTAAATTCAATGGCCTTAGGCGCACTGCTTTCAATCTTTAATTAAACGCAAGACTAAGATTAACAAACAGGCGGATAAACATAAATTAATATAGATTATAATAGTTAACAATTAATGATAGACAGTTAAAAATTTTGAATAAATATAAAATAAGTATAAATATAAATATAATAATTAAGGAGTAGTCATGGAGTCAAATCATTTAATATTAACCATCAATCCCGGGTCCACTTCTACTAAAGTAGGACTTTATAAAAACGAAGAAAAAATATCCGAAAAAAACATAAGCCATCCAGATTCTGAAATTCAAGAATTCGAATGCATATTCGATCAGCTCGACTACCGCACCAATATGGTTAAAAAGTTTTTAACCGAACATAAAGTCGCGGTAACCGAATTATCGGCGATAGTAGGCCGCGGCGGCCCCATACGCTCTCTGGCTTCCGGCACTTATATAATCGAGGAAAAAATGGTCGAGGAGCTTAAAACTAAATACTCCGTCCTGCACGTATCGATATTAGGCGGTCTGATCGCGAAAAATCTCGCCGGCGAAACGGTTAAAAACGTTTTTATAGTCGATCCGGTATGCGTGGATGAAATGTGCGACGAAGCGCGCGTGAGCGGCCATCCGATAATCGAGCGCGAAAGCCTGTCGCACGCGCTCAACATTAAAGCCGTCGGGCGCCTTGCCGCTAAAGAACTGGGCGCGCCTTACGATAAATTGAATATGGTAATAGCGCATTTAGGCTCGGGAGTATCTGTCACCGCGCACGATCAGGGCAAAATGATCGATGTAAACAACGCTTACGACGAAGGCCCATTTTCCATCGACCGCACGGGCGGTCTTCCGCTGCGCGCGCTCATCAATATATGCTTCTGCGGCAAATACGATAAAAAGCGAATCCAGGAAATGTTTATGAAAAAAGGCGGAATCATAGCCTATCTGAACACTAACGACGGCAGAATATTCGAAGACATGGTCACCGCGGGCGATAAAAAAGCCGAAATGGTTATGCACGGCCTCTGCCACCAGGTATGCAAGGAAATCGGCGGAATGTCGACGGTACTGCGCGGCAGGGTTGACGCCATCGTTTTAACCGGCGGCCTCGCGCGCTTTAAAAAGCTCGTCGAATTAATCAAGCAGCGCGTTTCATTCATTTCAAAAGTGCTGGTCTTCGGCGGCGAAGACGAACTCGCTTCCATGGCTGCCGGCGCATATCGCGTGCTTTCGGGGCAGGAACAGGCGAAAAAATTAGAATAAACTGATAGTTTATTTAACGATAAGATCGACTCTGAGCCCGCCGGCTATCGTTACCCTGTCGCCTTTTTTAAGGCCGCTTATATTGGTTATCGACATGGCGTAAACATAAAAACCGGCGTCGCATATATACCAGTTATCCCTGATATCTATGATAGTGGCGTTTAACCGCGTTACGCCGCGAAACTGGTTTTTTTCGACTTTCGGCACGGCGTTTTCTTCGTCTGCGTGAGTTATCATTCCGAACGTGGAGAAAAAAGCTTCGTAATGCCCGCCTATTTTAAATAAATCAAGATGATCGCCGCAATCGACGTCGCAGCATAAAAGCTCTTCGCCGCTCCTGCTTTCATGAACGAGCAGCGAGCCTTCATTAGACGGCGAATCCATATCATATAAAATTTCAAGCAGTTCGACTTTAGATAAATAGCTCATTAAATACCGCCTTTTATACGACGCGCCGCTCATTTTAAACGCACGTGGCGGCCGTCTTGAATACTACTTCACTTTCATCTGCAGTACGTTTTTGCCGTATTTGCCCTTCGCGCCGGCAGTGTCGCGCTGACCTGGATAATCGGACTCAGAAGGTTTATCGGAATCAGCTCTGATTGAAATAAGGCTGTTTTCGGTGGTCGTCGCGAACCACCATTGATTAACCTGCGCCACGTTCGATTGTTCCGTAATCCTGTAAATTTTCATGAAATTATCGCCTTCGAAGCTCGACGAATTAACGCGGTTGACGGCAATACGCCATCCCACATTAAGTTTTTCATCTACGTCAACCTCGAGCATCGGGGCGTCGAATTCCTGCCTTAAATAAACGGACTTCGCATCCATTTTATTACGCTGATAAGTAGAGCTGTTGCGAAGCGCGGCCACTAATTTTTTCTGAACGTCATCCGAAGAAGTTTTTTCGTCGAGACCTTCAAAATCTGAATCAGACCTGAAATTTTCATTATTTTTAGCCATATCCAGCGCTTTGCGCATCTGTGAAAGCCTCGAATCGAGTTCATGCTCCCTCGCGCGCCTGTTTTCGGTGCTAAAAAGCGTGAATCCCTTGAAATAAACTATGCCGAGTATCGCTATGACCATTATTATACCGAACAGCAGCACGCCCCGGCGCCCGCTTTGGTAACCCAGCAATTTAATCCCGTTATATGTTTTCATAATATCACTCCACGACTACCAGCCGGGAACCGGAAGCGGACAGCTTCATGGCTCTCCACCCCCGGCTCTACGCTGATTTATTTATTCAATACCCTAACTATGCACTATACACTATACACTATTATTATACACTATCTCATCTGATATGGCAATAGTTCGTTTAACGGTTTTACGACATCCTGTATTTTTCCCTGATCGTCGTATTCTTTTAAAGGGCCGAGGATGAGTGTTTTATCATGCGTATAACGCGTAGCGTATTTGGAACGCTGTAGCTGAATACCGTCGAAATAAACCGCCATACCCGAATATGCGCCTTCTTTAGGATACATATAAAGTATATAACGCTTTCCTTCGATAAGTCCGTTCGCGCCTCCTACAGGCGGATAAAAATGTATGAATATGCGCTTCCACCTGTTGATGTTTTTAGCGCGCGTTCCGCCCGGTGAAACCGTTTCGCCCGGCTTTATAGCGAAATTTTTATATTTAGGATGCATACGCGGCGTAACCGAACTTTCATAGTAATTAGTTTCAGTTATATCGAAGTTGGTTGCCTTATTATTAGCATCGAGCACAGGCGTTATTCCGCTCTGGTAAGAATAAACATTACCCAGAAGGTCTATACCGATACTGAATTTAGTTTCGGTGCCAAGCGGAGTTCCGTCGAGATCGTACTGTTCAAAAGCTATTTCCGCTCTGTTGGCGCATATTTCCGAGGTGCAGCTTATATGAAGCGCATGCGGCGGCACAGGATTATGCGGCTTGTCGCAATACTTTTCAAAGTCCAGGTCCGTGCCGACTTTGGCCCAGCCCGACAAAACGAATCCAGGATGTCTTTCTTTGATATTTTTGCCTTCGCTTATGGCAGTGTTTGCCTCACGGATATAATCGTGTATAATCTTCTTATCCAGCTCCTGATAGAAGTAAGTTTCCGAAACGCCGCCCCACAATTTGGGCTCTATAAGACCGACGGCAACCTCTAAAGTGCCTTCGGGCTTATATGTTTTATACGAGCAGGGCAGTTCGGCCTTATACTTTAACAATAAAATAACGCCGCTTGTTTCTATAGAAAGATCCTGACGCAGAACGCCTTCTACAAAACCTGGAGTTCCAATACCGTTGAGAGTATACGGCACTTCGCCGAGCGGGATGGTATCCGCGCTAATCTCTTCATCGCCCGCAAAATCAGGCGGATGCGGCGTACGGTATTCATCTTCTTCCCGACGGTCTTTAATGAGCACTGTCGGATAACCGGATTCCACGAAGCCGACGCCATTCGTGCCTTCGCCAAAAGCATCACACAAATTGCCGTATCTATCAAAAAGATTTACGGTGATAGTCTCAGCGATCATGCCTTCGAGTCTTTCAAGCGAGTTATGCGCTTCATCGTTAACTTCAAGAGAAAAACGCGCGGCGTCTAAATCGTCTATAGTATAGGCGCTTTCTTCGAGTTCTGGTAATTTTCCGCCGAATCTATGCCTATCGCAGTTGACGTCATAACTGTCTACAACGTAATCGCCACGATCGGCGGTCAATTCAACTTCTTCCGAATCGTTTTCAAAACCGGCCGTAAGTCGCGTATCGATAATTTCAATTACCGATACCGTCGATTTATTTTTGTTATATTTACGATCCGCAGTAAGATTGCGCGAAGCCACCATATCCTGATAGTAGAAATCGGCGCCGCCATCAGCTATTCTAATGGAATTGACCATATTACCTTCAAGGTTATAAAAAACAAAACTTGATTTGTTTTTATTTCCATAGTATATGGTCATCCTGTTAACCAGCTCCGCATCCTTCGGATAGGCCTTAAGCGCTGCCATAAATGAACCCGTCTCTACCATAGGATTCGACCATCTGTCAGTAGCGTCCACGTGGAATTTATTATATAAACCCGCCTGCGGGCCGCCGGTCACCAGAGTGCCGCCCATCGTCTTATAAGTGCCGATACCGGTAATTTTGAGCCTGCCGGGCGCCGACGAATGCTGCACTTCAATTTCAACCTGCTGTAAAGGCTTTTCAACTTCAAACCGCGATTCGGTCGTATCGAAAGCGTAGATATAAGCTGTAAGCAGCGTTTCACCTGTAGCGAAAGTGTCGTTGTACCATAATGACGACTTCTTGCCGTTGATTATAAATTGATGTTTATCATAGCGATCCGGCCGGCTCGCCAGAGTCGATATCAGTTTAATTCTCTGCGTGCCGTCAACTACGTAGGTGGATTTCGAAGTATTCGAACTGGAATAAATAGCGTCTTCTATTTTAAATACGTGACCGTCTGTAAAATTACCGGAACTGCCAAGAGCTATACCGACCGGTTCGGTTTCCGCGGAAGCGACTTCCCATGGATACCAGCCCTCGTCATCTACGGCCTTTAAAGTAGAATTAGAACCTGATTTTGAATTCCAGTATAACCTGCCGTTGTTATGATGATAATTGTATCTGTTAATGATATTACCATCAATAGTAGAGGTGTGTTCGTTTATAAAACTTACCGCTACCGCTTCGGTATCTTCAGACGAATAAATTAAGTTATCATATTCGTCGCGCCTGTCGAAACTTATCAAAACGCCTTCATCGGCTTTAAAATTATAAGGCTTTTTATATTCGGTGAACGGAGGTTCGTTATCGAATTTAAGGTGATGGAATACATTCGGCCTTAATTCGATATCAGCCATAGCGTTCTGCGAGAATGAAGGCGAACTTATCATTATCTGCATATCGCTGCGACCGTCTTCGGTATTGATATCACGGGTTTCATAATACATTATGGTTACAAAACCCTTCGACCACATCGAATTAACTCCGATAACATCTGGTTCTAAAATAGCCATTTTAGTAGTGTCGCTGAGTTTAAACGCTTCGGTAGTGGTCATTCCATTACTTTCAAGACCATGATATATCCTGACGCTCGCCATCGGATCACTTCCATTTTTAACGGCGTTAGATGTATCGAATCTCACAAAACCTGAATCAGCTTCGATAGTTACTATATCGAAATCTTTATCGGCGGATACTACATATAGTTTTTTAGTATCGCCGGCTCTCATATAAGGCGCCTTATAGTTAGTTTCACGCGTCAACGGCGTGTAATCGATAAGCCTTCCTAAAGCGTCGAATTTTAACGACGATTCATCGGCAAAAACTAACTTATAAGGATCGGAAGCTACTACGTTATAAGTCTGCCATGCATAGTTAGTATTATAGTTTCCGTCTTTATCGTATGCCCTCACAAAAATTCTATATGTACCGGCGCGAACAAACTTATTACGCGTCGGATACCACGGAGCTTTTGTTACTATTTCACGATTGCACGAAACGCTTACCGCTTCCGAACCATTAAAATATGTAATGGTTTGATGATCTTTATTAGCCGGCCAATCCCAGGTCTGTTTGGAGTCCCTGATTTCAAAGAACCATTCAGCTTTTACAATTCCCGATGACGGCACGGCGTCGGTTATAACGAATTTATCCCATATATCGGTTGCTAACTGCGATTTGGTAATTACTACCGAATAATCCGAAGCGAAGCCGTATCCAAAATCGACGACCGGCGGCTGCGTATCGCGGGCCTTTTTAACCGGTGATATACCGCCAGTACTGGAAATATTACCTTCGGAATCTATCGCCGTAACCCTGAATTTATAGAAAAATCCGCAGGGGCCGCGGGCTATAGTAGCGAAATAATCCGTGGCATCGTCAACGCCGCCATTTTTAGCCAATATATTAGTAAATGTTGATATATTGTATATGTTTTTAAGAGCTTCTTTATCTATACCATCGACGATTATCTTAGTGAGGTACCTTATGAAACCTTTTGTCGGATAATTATCGTCGTAAGTGGCAAGCCATGAATATGCCCTGAGCGCATCCGAAGTGTAAGCGGCGCGAATATCGAGCATACGCACGCCGTTATCGGTTATTTCAGGCTGAAGAGTAACTCCGAGACGCGGCATATAATCCGAGAATGTAGGCCCTGAAAGAACACGCTGAGAGGTCATATTCAATATATTACTGAAAATAGGATTTATATTTACATTCTGCGGATCTGAGTTAGACTTATAATCGGCTAAGTTATTATAGGTCCATTCTAACGGGAAATCGCCAAGCCATGTTATAGTGCCGCCTTTTTTAAGATATTTTTTAAGCGGTGTATTTTCATAGCCGACCGCGGGGTCTACTATATTAAACGGAACAGTACCGAACGGAAGCATTATTATAGTATCCACGCAATCATTAGCAAGTACTGAAGCATTCATTGTAGCGGCAAGATCCGCATAACTGTTGATTTGAACAAAACCGCGCGTTTTAAAATATTCACCCAGATAACTTCCCTTGGATACGTACCTCCATTTATCAGTCCATTTAGCAGCATCGGCACTGGTTTCTGGATAAAATATATAAAGTTTTTTCAATCCGTAGTAATCCGTGTCATATATTTTATTGATAACCGTATCCAGCATACCGTAAATATTTTTAGCTTCGTTTCTAATCAAGACGCTTTCGGTAACCGAACATTTATTGCCGAATTCATAAGGAACTATGCTCAGTCGCTTCCAGTCCTCTTTATTGGCCGCATCGGTAATGGAGACATCCACGTTATACCTGTAAGATTTCGAATGTCCGTCTTTAACGCCTTTCCACTGGCAGACAACTTCGATGCTATCGCCGGAGTTAAGACCGCCATCGCTCATGTAAAGATCTACTACCGGCGGCGGCGGTTCAGTTCTGTCGGGCGTTACGACCGTTTTAGAACCGATACCGTAATTACCGCGTGCGTCGTATCTGACAAGTATTATTTCATGCGTCGTATTATCCGAAATATTGGAAAGCGTAAATGTTTTATTTGTTCCCGAAAGATCGAGCGTCGGCGAAGGCGTGTTGAGAGCTGCCGCCGTAAAGGCTATCCAGTCAACCCATACAGCCATATTTTTATTCGCCGTACCGACTTCGCTCGTAATATCCTGAAGCTCAATAGATACCATACTGATTCTTTCGTTAACTGGAAGTTTCATCATTACGACTTCCTCAGTCGCATTGACAGGTTTTAGCTGAACGGAATTTCTGAACGGAATAGTTCTGTAAATTCTTCCGCTGTCGGATTGAACGAGCACTCTATAATCGCCGATCGGCAATGAAGAGGGGTTCGCTAAATCGGATCTGTCGCCGCGAAGCCTTATGAATATATTTTTGTAATAACTCGTGTTAATCGGAGGATTAAGGACCTTACTCATGGATATTCTATCTATTCCTGAAGTCGATGTGCCTTTAAACCTTACGAAACCGGAATTTATACCGGTACCGATTTCGATGGTGGCATTGGTTATTCCGACGGAGTTAGTGCCCACGAAAAACGCTTCGTTAGTTCCGCTGAAAGCGAAAACTGAATTATCTTTAGATGAATCGATATCGAAAACGTCATATCCGCCGGCGTCATCCTCTCCAAAGCTCGTGTCGCCTGAAAGATCTATCGTAATGGATGCTTTCTTAGAGTTAACGACATATCCTTTGGTAGTAACGCCAAATTCAGGATTCGTAGGCGGAATAGTATCCAAATATACTTCTTTAGTTTTTTCATATTCGGCATTGCCGTAATAGTCGATACTATACTCATATAAAGTAAGTTTACCTTCAGCCTTAACCGGTCTGACCGACTTACCGGCAACTATTACCGGCGGAGTAGATTGAGTGGTAGGATTAACATAAGGAATTACAAAAGGAGCATAAGCCAGATGCGCTCCGGTTTGAACGATTACATCTGAAGCCGGCAGTTTTTTCCAGTCGTAATAAGTGATAGCCTCTTTATCGGCCGTCATCGTCATACGCGGCGGATTGATATACCAGCCGTTGATCGGGCCTTTGTAATCATTTAACCAGTTAGTATTTATAATACCGCCGTGCGTTAAAGGAAATTTAATATCGCCCGATGCTTTAAAACTTTCAGGACTATCGCCCGAGCGCACAAAATTGACTATAACCTTATAAAGGTTTGGCGTAATAGTTTTATTTCTGGTTGTAATAGTCGCCTTATACTGTATATACTGGTTTTCGAAAAGATTCGGCGACATTCCGCTGTATTCTTCGTCCTTCTGAATATCTACGTTGGAATTCTTATAATTCGAAGACCATTTCGACCAGGAACCGGTGTCTGGATTGCCATAACCGTCATCAGGGCACAATCTCGTATTCAAATATATTTTAGTTGATTTTTTAGACTGCGAATCGTCAACCCATGATATTTTATCGAAATCTTTAACGTGAGTTCCAAGATTGATTATCTGAGACGTGTAAACACCCTTCAACTGATAAATTGAAACATCCGTAAATCTTGCGCAATAAACATCGTGGTCCGAATCGCTTTTTGAAGAATCGAGCCAGGAAGCAAAAACGATCAAACCGTCAGGCGTCGAATAAACAGACGGCTTAGTTTGTGCGCGGCTCTGAACTTTCGTATTGATCCTCGTATTAGCTTCAAATATGCCTGATGAAGATTTAGTAAAATAAATATCTTCATCGTAAAAAGTCAGGTTAGAAGTCGATTCCCATACAACCATAGCGACGTCTTTACCGAATTCGTCAAGACCGATTGTAATCGAAGGATTTTTTTGATAACCGTTTTTAGTGGTGTTAATTGTTTTAACGTTTTCAAAATTAACGCCCGCATCAATTGAAGCGACGTACTTAATATCGGTCTGCATATCCAGGCCAGTCCAGACTATATAAAGCTGATTAGCAGCGCCGGCCGCCACTTTTGGACCACTGACGCTGTCGCTGGCGCCGCTTTCAAAAGTTTTAACGTCTTTTATGGTAGAAAATGTATCGCCGCGGCCGTACTTAACCGTGCTGAATCCGTCCTTGGTGACGATCCAGACGGCGTGAATCGCGCTGGTTTCACGCGAGGCGGTAAGCGACACCTGACTGAAGATACCGTCCGCGGATGATTCAAACTGTTTTATATTGGTTCCCGCAAATAAAGACGGATTTAAAGCGTTATTGGTATTAACGACGGCGAGCGTCGAACGGTTATAATTAATTTTACCGCCGCTTTCCCAGGCTATGTATATAAAGTTATCTTTATCTACTGTTATAGATGGATTGGAACAGCCCAAATAGGCTCCGCTCACCAAATTCGGCGATGTGAAAGTTTTACCGTTGGCCGTAGTCGAAAATTTTATCTGACCGCCATCCACATAAGCTACGTAAGCGTTATTAGCTTTAGAAGCCAGGGCGAACTGCGTGCCGTTAAAATCGGCCACCTGCCCATCAAACACATTGCCGTCCTCGTCTTTTGAAAGTCTATGGTAAATGACGCCGTTCTTTTCATACATAACTAAAGGAAGGCTCGTCGCGTCTGATTCGCTTGTAATTAAGGCAAGAGAGTGGTTTGAATGACCGACGTTCGAATCATCCGAAGAATTTTCCACGGCCACTTCGCCCGCGAATTTTGATATACCGCTTTTTACCACTCTATGTCCGAGATTTTCCGATACCAGACAATACTGGCCGAAAGCCGTTATGCCTGTAGGAGTGTTCATTGTTCCGGTTCCCGGATATTTAGCGATAAAATTAAGGTTTAAATCGAGTTTAACTATATTTTTAAACGAACCGCCATTGGTAAAGTATATAAAATCAGGACTGAGCGAAATGTATAAAGGCCCCGAAACATCCTGTGAATAATGGCCCTGATAAATCAACTTATGATCACCCGGTATCGACTTATCGATTTTAAATTTGACTATACGGTTATTACCGGTATCACAAACGTAAACATCAACGCCGTTAGTCACTAAACCGGTCGGATTGTTAAGCGCCGCGGGAGCCGGTATGCCTGAATAACTCATAGAATTTTTAATATTAGCGAGAGTAATGCCGTTAAGCCATATGATATCATTACCGGAAGTAACAAGCAAATTAATACTGTCGTAACCGCAAATGCCTTTAAGCCCCGCCAATGCGCGTGTAATCGCTTTTGTCTGGACTTCATCGGTTGAAACGCTTATTCCGTTGGCATCGAGCACGTAAAGACCCTGTTCGTTGTAATATAAATCTTTAGGCGAGCTGTATAAAGCAGCCGGCGAACTCTTGTAGTAACCTAATTCCTGATCGAGCATTACAACACGGTCGTTGCCGGTATCGGCTACATAAAAATAAATGCCTGAAAATGAAATACCGTTAGGAGTCTTCAAATGGGTATTGTCATTACCTGAAACATTAGTAACGCCGAACTGCGCGAGCTCGTTCCATTCGGTTTTTTTAGCTACGTCGCCCGTCATTATTATCCGGTTTTTACCGGTTTCGCACACATATGTATAATATCCATCGGTAGCGACACCGTTAATTTCCGATAAAACCGTAGTAATTAATTTTCCTGGATCTACTTTGCCCGTACCCATAAATTGTTCTTTAAAGGAAAGACTGCCGTCTTCTTCTATATTCAATCTTATAACACGGTTATTACCATTATCAGTAACATAAAAGTAACTGCTGTCGGTCGATATATCACGCGCGTCCGTAAACTGGTCCTGACCGGTTCCGACGCTGCCGTAAGAAGACTTATAAGTAAGCTGGGAAGATAAATGCAATATCTTCGAAGCCGCGCGATCCAGTAAGTAAACATTACTGCCGTCGGTGCAAATTCTAAGCCTATCGGAAAGCGTATGCCCTCCGATTATAACGGGAGATTCCGTCACATAACCGAGTGATTTATTCAATACTACGATACGTTTTTTCATATCGGTAAAATAAACCCTCTGGCTGTCAACCGCGATAGAAACAGGACCGTCGATACCATCGGGCACGCCGGTGTATAAACATTCCGCATAAATTTTGGATAATGCTGAATCCAATTTTAATATCCTGTTATTACCGGTATCGGCTACATAAACAAATTGACCATCACAGGCGATACCCTGCGCGCCGGATACAACACTTGTAAGAGTCGATAAAACCGTCATGCTCGAGGTAAGCCTGTAAAGATAGTTTGTATTAATATCCGACAGATAAACGTAATTGCCGTCAGATGCAATAGCGTAAGGCCTGCTGAACGCAGGCGTTCCGGTGCCCTGAGCAAGACCGCCCCAATCGGCGTTTGTACGAAGCCTTACAAGACCTTTCGTTCCACTGCGCTCTACGCTGACCTCTTTAAGCGTGCCTTTAGCGAAATCCTGACGACTTACATGAACGATCTGCTGGTTGCGCGTATTAGGCGCGCCGCCATAAATTTGAAGCGTAAGGGCTGGTTTCGAGTTAGCGTAGCCATAAGCGAAGTTTTCATCTTCGTTACCGGCGGGATCTTTAACCGAAACGTAAACCTGAAAGTCGGAGCCTTCCTGAACGTAGTCGTTAGGATTGATCTTCCAGCGGGCGGTGAACCATACCTGTCCGACAGGAACGTTAGCGCCTTCATAGTAAGTTAAAATAAAATTACTGCCTGCCGTAAAATCGGCATTTGAATCATAAGACGTCGAATTTGATATGATACGGACTTTACCGGTAATTACGCCATTCTTGAAATCGGGAAGTTTATCGGTATTATTATCGAGTCTCACATAAATATCTACGGCGCCTTCTTTTTTATTAAACGAGTAACCGGCTATACCGTTAGCGACGGCCTTGCCTTCTAATATCTTCGGCGGGGTAGTATCTATACGATATTGATAAGAATTGGTTGACTCAGTATTACCCACATAATCACGGGAGTAATATCTCATTATGTAAAGCCCGTCTTTACGCTCGCCGCCAACAAGCGGTATCGGTAAAACACTGTTAATTCCGAATAAATTATAAGTATTCGGCACGGTAGGATCTACCGCATCTTCAGAATTGGTAACTTCATTGTACCTGTACCATTGGTAGAACAGACCGCCTTTTTCATTCATGGCAAGAGATATTTCCGGGAATTTCTTGAAATAACCCAGGCCGGAAGCCACCGTGAGATCGGGGTCCTGTTCGCCATCGGCCGTTTTCACATAAGAAAACTCGATATTATTGAGCCGCGGAACGCTCGCCGATGAATCAGTCAAGAATGAAACTCTATATTGCAAATACTGGTTAATTTCCGGCGAAGGATGATTAACCGGCGTCTGCACCGGAGCATCGGCCATCTGGGAAAGCGCTTCCCATTCAGTCACATCCGGCATGAATGGAACGCCTTCTTTTTGATAAGCGAATCGCACTTCTATATTAAGCCCTGAACCGGACGGAATATTTCCGCTGTAATTCATTTTATTCATCTTATTAACGTGCGATCCTATATTAACCCATGCGGAGGTATAAACGCCCGCATCGTTTCCGGTTTTAACCAAACGCTGATTACCGCTGTCGTTAACGTATATATCGCCGGCGAAAATCGTAATACCGGAAGGCTTATTAAAATTATTATCGCCGGTGCCCGGAACTCCTCTTTCACCAAATTCTCCCTTATAATTAAGGAAAGTATCAAATTTCATTACCCTGTGATTATTGGTATCCGTCACATAAACACGGTTGCCGGTAGACACTATTTTTGAATATACCGTAACACCTGTAAGATCTAACTTAGGAGACGGATCTAAATGGAAATCGTCCACGCCGGAAACGCCGGTGATACCGAATCTGATTTCGCGGCCGTAGCTTGTAGCGACATTTTGCATATCAGGAGTTAATTTAACTACAGTACTGTCTCCCTGAAGAACGTACACGCCGCTTGCATCGACGCTCAAAGCTATAGGCCTTATAAGTTTACCCGTCGCCGATTCGCCGACTCTCAATAACTGTCCTAATTTTTCTTCGTATTTATATACCTTTTGCGACTGATAATCGGCGATATATACGAAATACTTCGATCCGTCGAAATACGAACATATATCGATAGGATAAATCAAAGGAGGCGATACGACCGAGTTATCATAAGGATATCTTGTCTGCATATCTTTTCCCCATATCAGCAATACTTTTTTATCATCGCCGGCGCCGGGGTTGACAAGATATACGAAATCCTTGGTAGCGGCTACGCCGGTGGGTGTTTCAAGGAATATATATCTGTTTTCAGTATCACGGATAAAACTGCTTCTGATCTTATAAACTATGCCATTATAAGTCGGATGGTAATTAAGCGCATATAGATGTGAAGCGTCCGAGCAGAGCGCGGTGGGCCTGTTGAGGTGAAACGCGTCATTTCCCGGAACGCCCGTAACGCCGAATTGTGATTTATATTTCCACGAAATAGACGAAGTTTTAATTATTCGCTTATTGCCCGTATCAGCCAGATAAATATCTTCGCCGTCGGCAAAAACTCCCCGTACGTCATTGAAAGTGCTTGCCACGCCGCCTATCGTAAATTCTTTAACATAGGTTAAATAACTTATAACCGGATTGATTATAAATTTCGAGATTCTGTGCTCGGCGCCATTTTTATGAGACACGTAAAGATAGCTGCCGTCGGAGGTTATCGCTTTTATATCGTCCATTAAAACGCCGGAAGCCGAATCGACAAACGACTGTATTTCGTTTAAGTTTTTATCCAACTGTATAACGCGGTTCTGACCGCTTAAACCTTTTTCGGCTAAAAATACATTTGACTGATCAACGGTTACCGAAACAGGCGATTTAATGGAGCTGGCAAAAACCGATCCGTACTGGGCCGTTATACTGGTCAAATTTACATTGGTTTTAAATACCCTGTTATTAAGAGTATCGGCGACATATATCTCTTCGGTACCGAAAATAGACAATCCCTGAGGACTATTCAGGCCTCGCGGCGATGTAGAAGGCGTATTAACGGTTCCGA
The DNA here is from genome assembly GCA_002423385.1 of bacterium UBP16_UBA6123. Taxonomy (GTDB): domain Bacteria; phylum Muiribacteriota; class UBA9980; order UBA9980; family UBA9980; genus UBA9980. The sequence continues at coordinate 30,847 of DIVV01000217.1, read as the reverse complement.
ATACTACTTCCATTGTATTTCCAATTATTTTAGCGGGATCGTTAGTGTGTTTATCTAAGGCTACCCTGAATAAAATATGTAAATCCTTATCGAGCACGAATAGCTTATCATTAAAAGGAATTACCGCCACCGGGGCTTTCAGAAGAATCTCGGTAGTACCCAATATGAATTTATTTTTAGTGGCCTTGATGCCGTCTAAAAATTTGCCCATAACGCCTATTCGGGGGCCGGTAATCGAAGTATCGCAGGTATAAACGTATTTACTGTCGGAAGAAACGAAATTCGGCAGGGCTGGCGAGAAATCAAAATGTTTATTGTAAAGCCATTTTGACATCATAAGCCCGTCGTTTATTATCAATACGCCATCCAACTCACGGCCGCTCAACTCGAACGCTTCTTTAGAAGCGTGAATTACCCTGTCGTTATAAGATTTCGGCTTAGTGGTATCCAGGTGAACTTTAATATAGCTGACGTTAGAAATATTGCCAGCCTGATCGCTGCACTTGGTATATATTATGTTCAACCCTTCACTCAGATTATAGTCAATCACTTTATGTATGAGGTGACCCGCAACGGTTTTATCCGTCATTTCAAACCATTTTGTCGAATCTGAGGGCGGCACGGTAAGCTCGGATACATTTTTGGAAAATACTGTGCGCCTTGGACGGCCGTCTGACGATTCGACTTTTATATCAAAACTTATTTTTGAAGTTTTAACGTAATAAGTCTGATTTTCAGAATCATCTATTGCCGTGCTGACAAGTATGATTTCAGGCTTGCCGGGAGGCGTTTTATCATAATAAATCTCAATGGTTTCGCCAAAAGAAGCATTACCGGAAATATCTTTTGACCAGGTGGTAACGCTGTTAGTGCCTTCGGTGAATATAAAATTTCCGAGTCCGGCCGTCGTCGGCGCAACCGTAGTGATTACAGGAATTTTAGCGCCGGCGGTAAAGCTGTATTCGGTACCGGCCATATTGGCGCTATTAGTCAATTTAATTTTAAACAGGTCCCATTCAGCCGCGGACACTGAAAAAGACGGCGGAGTTACATACCAGCCAGGCCAGTCGTTAGAGTTATCAGCATAGATTGAAATACCGGGAAGCGAAAGTAAATTAGACGAAAGGCCGTCGCCGCGTTTCAAAAATTCCACCCTGAAATTCTTCAATATAGGAGTGACCTGTTTATCTATAGTACTTAAAGTAGCCCTGTACTGTACAAAATAACGGTACTGGCCCGCAAAATTAGTCATCGAGTTAGGCTGCGTCGGGAAACCGGACGGCGGGAATTCGCTTCCGGTTTCATCGAGAACCGTCCATCCGTTTTCGCCTTCGTAATAGCTTAAATCAGCGCTATGTTCTCCCAATGAATCTATTTTGTCGGGATAAACCCTCATTTCGAACTTGGCGCTGGTTTTAGAACTGCCTTCAACCGTATAATAAACCTTATCTATTTTAGTGACATGAGAACCGATATCTAACGGTTCCGAAATATAAATGCCTGAACTCTTGTAGAATGTGTCAACGGAATTCAACTTGTATAACTTATTAGTCGAACTTTCAGCTATAAATAAATAAACCGTGGATAAACCCTGAACTGAAGCTATTCCGCCAATACTCACAAGCTGGTCGTATTCGCTCTTAATTTTAAAATCGAGCGCGGTCATTTTTACTTTTTTAGCCCCGGAATCGCCTATATAAAGGTTCAACCCATCAGATTGAACGAAATAAGGATCAACCAGCGCACCTGCGTTAACCACGCTATATTTAAGAGGAGAGCCGCCAAAATCAATTTTAACGCGTGTTACATCCTTGTCTGCTATGTAGTATAAGTAAAAACCGTCAGAAGTAAGGCCGCGCAGATTAACTTCGGTATTCAAAGCCGCAATGTATTTCATGTTGTTAGATATTAATTTTACGATACGCTTATTTCCGGAATCGGAAATATACAGATAACCATTGGCCCAGGCGACATCGAACGGCGTATTAAGATTTGAAGTTCCCGTACCAGGCGATGCGGGATTGCCGAACTGGCACATATAACTCATTTTATTAAGCGGCACCGACTGATTATAGAGCTTAACGATTCTGTGATTAAGCGAATCGGCGACGTAAACGTATGTGCCGTCATAAGCCACGCCGGTCGGTGTGTTAAAATGAACTTCATCGGAGCCGGCGACACCGGTTTCACCATACGATGCTACAAATTCTATTATATTAGGAGTGTCATCGCTCGAAACAAACTTATTAATCGTATGATTTTGCGAGTTAACTACGAATATTTCGAACAATTTCAAGGTTTTATTATAATAAGCCGCGACTCCCATAGGTTTACTCAAATTCGGATCGCTGAGCGAAGACACAAAACCGAAAGTATCATTAGCCAGACTCACATGACCGTAACGGTCAACCTGCGTTCCGTTGAGAGAACCACGTTCAAAATCATACTTGCCGCCATGCTCGTAAGATTTAATACGGGCGACTGGAGCTTCGCTAGCTTTCTTCTGTCGCACGGTGTCCCATACTTTAAGGGTTTTCTGGCCGGCATTATCTTTAAATTGCGCGTAAATGCGCTTAATACCGGTTTCGAGAGTGCCGGTGAAAATATAGTTCTTGCTTGTTAAATAGCTTTCCCATGTAGTGTTATTAAAATCGGCAAATTCAGATACTATCATCTGAAGTTGAGGAGTGGCATTAGTATCCATAACACCGGTCAAATCGAGATTAACACTGTTGGTACTGATCGGCGCGGTTTCAGTAACGCGTACCGCGGGGTTAACCGGCGGTACGGTATCGATAGAATAAGTTATACTCGCAGTCGGCGACACTTTGCCCACGATATCTTTAGCGTAATATGTAAGCGTGTTAACGCCTTCGGCTACCGCGTAAACTAATTCGTTAATAACCTGTTCAGCGCCGGCATTCCACTTATAATGAACGTTGCCCTGATCATAGTTGATGCTCAATATATTTTCATCTTCATAAACTATATTGAAATGGTCCAGGGTACCATAAAGCGGAGTGAGATAATACCCCGTGTGCGGGCTCGGTGTCACAAGGTCGCCATCGCAGCCGCGCTTATAGGTAAACATTGTAGTGCGGACACTCGGCGTCTGGCGGAGGTCCTGAGTAGATAAAATCAATTTATACTGAACGAATTGCGTATCGCTCAACGCGCGCCTGTTAATAAAAGAATTATTGACGCTTACGTCGGTAATATTAGGCAGCAGGAATTTTTCCCACTTCGACCAATAACGTCCGTCATAATTTCCATCACCGCGGTCCGGAGCGGTTCTTACCCATAATTCAACGCCCTGAGTGGAAACGGGATCGTAATGCAAATATTTAGTTTCAACTTTAATGCCGGCGCCCCCGACTCCATCTGCAAGAGGCACGACGTAATTACCAAGGCTTATTACGCGCGAGGCAAACTCGCCGTAAGGCGAATATGAATAAGTATCGTATTTAACTTTAATGAGCCTGTTATTTAGAGTATCGGTAACAAGTATATACTTGCTGGCAGGCGTTTTTATACAGGTAACGCCCATCGGCTTATTAAGGGTAACGCTTACCGTTCCGATTCCCTCGATACCGTTATAACCCAGATTCGATTTATAATTAAACGACGAGTCGAGGTGAAGCACTCTATAATTTTGCCTATCGGTAATAAAAACGTCTTTATAATCCGGAGAAATTGCGACTGAATAAGGAGAATTCAACCCCTTAGCAAATGCCGAAGCGGTCGTCAATGAATTATACTTAACGATTTCAGCCGACACGGGCCGCAATTTCTGCACTTTATAAATCTGATGACGGCCGTTATCAACAACGTAAAAATAACCGCCGGCATACTTGACGTCGGTAACATTAACAAAAGCTCCATCCAGAGCGGTTATTTCATCGATTTTTAACATCGTTGACGCATTGAATACAATTATATTCGTTTTATTGGCCACATAAAGCTCAGCGGGAACCGCGCTGTTATCGACGCACAGCCCGCCCGCAAAATCTACTGAAACCGGCGTGCCCGTTGATAAAGAATCAGTCAGATAGGCGAAACTGCCGAAATTATTTTTAAGTTTAATAACTCTCTTATTACCTGTATCTGAAACGAAAATATAACCGGCGGTTTTATCAGTAAAATCAGGACATGCGGCATTCGGATTACTCAAATGAGCCGTGTCCGCGCCCAAAACACCAGTAACGCCATATTGACGCTCTACAAGCATTGTTTCATTATTAACCTTCAATATTCTATGATTTTTAGTATCGGCCACATAACTGTAAACCGTATCGGAGGTAATCATAGCCGGTTCATAAAGCCTGAAAGGAACGTCCTGCTTATTCTGGCCGGGAGGCGAAAAACTTCCATCAGAAGCGCCAAGCGTAGCTTTCAATTCATATTCATCGAGCACTTTAATTAAAGAAACCAATCTTTTATTGTTCAAATCCGACACGAAAATTCTATCGTTACATCCAGAAACGGCAACCGGATTGTTCAGATAAGGTATTGAAGCGGAGCCGTAACTGGATATATACTTAAGATTATAAGACATTTTGACTATTCTGTTGTTCATGCTGTCGGCAGCGTAAATATAGCCGGCGTCCTGACCTAACTGCAGCGGCGTGTTAAGATGGGCGTCGTCGTCATCCGCGGAATTATATTCACCGAACAGACTCTGAGCGGTGCCGGAAGCGAAATTAGAATCGTATTTACCAATTATATGTCCGCCCGGGTTAGACAGAATAATAGCTTCGTCATCCGCTGCTATACCCGATACTAAATCCATTTTTTCAAAAAATGTATAAGGTTTATCGGCTACGTAACTTAAGCCTTCGAGACTGACTTTAACTATGCGTTTATTGCCGGCATCGTTTATATAAAGGTAGTTACGGGACGGATCTATAGCTATATCTTCGGGAGCCTTGAGCATATTTTCCAGAGAACCCGCATTATATTCAACGCCGAAAGAACCGACTTTCGTAAAATCGGATTTACGGTATTTATAAACGATATGCCTGATCTTATCAGAAACATAAACATGATCGCCGTCAACTTCAACGCCGCACGGAGAGCCTAACCCCGTTTTCGACGATTGAACGGCAAGAGTTTGCGTGCTTAATTTATAAAGTTTCTGCTTAACGCTATCGGCGACGAAAACCGAGTCTGAATCGGCCGCAACGCCCTGAGGCGTATCCCAGTTAGCCGCTAATGCATCAAATTTATCAAGCACCAGATCGTTTTTATAACCGAGCTTCACTTCAAATGAATCGCCGTTAATATCGGCATAAGTAACATTGGTAAACTTGCCTTTCGAATAATCGGCATATTCGGAATCACCAATTTTGTAAAGATTGGCGTTAGGATTATGAATGGCATTAGGGCTGTTAAGATCGAGCATAATCGAATGCGATACAATCTCGGTAGTCTCACCGAACGAACTTTCAAACTGCGCGTAAACGGTAACTCGCCCTTCGAGCGCGGGTGAAAGGCCATCGGGGGCTTTAAGCGTAATAGGTTCCTCGACAGGCGACGGGCTCACCGTATATTCGAGTTCTGCTAATAAAGGCGTCATTTCGGGGTTAGTGGATATTTTAATTTTACCCGGCAGCGAAGGATCACCGGGAACGGCAGGATTAAGTCTCAGCTTAACGTTCGGGCCCATTATGATACCATCATCGAAAGGCGCGGCGTTATCAAGTATTTTAACCCATGAATCTTTAGTGCCTTTAAGCGAAAATTTAAACAGTTTTGAATGGGTAACCGCTTCAGTATCACCCGTATTAGAAACACTGAACCATTGCAGGAACGAAGGCCGGTCCTGATTAACTTCAAGTATGTACTTCGGCTTTTCAACGTTAAGCAGAGCCGTCGGAATGAGCTCCGTAAATGCGCCGACCGCGCCTGGAGATGCGGAATAAGACCAGCGGTACATTATTTTATCGAGTTCGTTATTTTTAGCTATATTCACCACTACTGGATTTTCAAAATAACCCGAGCTGCCTTCAGAATCGTTTATCGGATCAAAAGAAGTCATTTCAGATTTACGCTTAAATTCAAACTCGATCTGGTCTATTTTAGGATATATGCCAGTCGGCAGTTTTGTCGTTAACTTGATTCTGAATTGAATAAACTGATAATCAAACGCCGACACGGTATTACCTTCGATAACCATATCCTGCCATGCAACTACTTCGGTAGTACCGATTCCAACCTTGCTGTGAGCGGCGCCTCCATTATTCCAGTCGCCGGCATTAGCAAAGTCTGGAGTGCCGTCGCCTTTATCAGGAATAGCGCGCAGCCATATTTCAACCGAATTATCGGTGTCAGATACCTGTGTCCACCTGATACGTCCGAGCGGCGACTGCTTGATGTGAGTTCCAATAAGATATACCGGTGATGTATATGAACCGGATTCTATTTCACCGGTGTCCTGGGAGTGGTATCTCAACCTTAAACTCGCGTCAGGATAATTAAATTCATTAACGTAAGTTGCGTTATATTTCTCACTCACTATTACGGCGGTTTCGACGGTTCCCATTCTCGAGGTAACCGAAGAAGTACCGTCTTCGAAATCATGGAGCGCGGTAAGTTGAAGAACGATTTCACCGCCGTTGACGCCAAGTTTTTCATCATCGTTAATTGTAACGCCCTGCAGTGAAGTTGCCGGCATGGTCCTGTCGAGAATTATTTCATCTGTAACAGGGCCTAAAATCAAGCCGGCGCCGTTTTTATAACGGGCATAAACCACTTTTTTACCATCGTAAATATCAGGTTCTTTATTACCTACACTGTTAAGGTAAGGAGTAGAGTAACCATCATAAGTGATATCGTAATTGAACAGGCCGACCGTATTTGTCGAAAATTCCCATATACTGATAGGATTCGACTCGGAAGTTTTCATTTTCAACCACAAAACATCTTTAAAATCTGGCCGGTTGGATATCTGACGGTAAACGCAACCGGTAACCTCCATGGTCGCATCTACAAATTGTATATTGCTGTACAGGTCATTGTTATATACAGGAAACGGTATATTGGTCATATATTTATTTTCATTCGACGTCGAACGGCTTATATCAAGTTCAGGCTCGCTTATCGGTGAATTATTCACGTAAAATACGTAAGTTTCTTTTGTCGTTTCATTCGCCGCAAGATCTATCGCCCATACGGTAATTTCGAAGGAACCGTCAACAAAACCGGTATCAAGAACTATTTCCTGAGTTTTAGCTGTATCGAGCGCGACACTTATAGTGCCTGACGGGTTATATTTAGTGCCCGCATAGTCTTGATAAGTAGATCCGATCAATTGAACTGAAATACTTCCAGGCGTTAAAACCGAGTTGTAATCGAGCGTAAGCGGTTCGTCAACGGAGCCGCCCGACTTTCCTCTTGAATTTTTCCAATAATATCTTATATTCATTGGATTATCAAAAGACGATTTAGTGTTATAACCGAAAGTCATACGCGGCATGGTTCGATACACGCTGAACCACACTGGAGCGGTATCCACGTTAGGATCGTCGTCATAAGCGCGCAATCCATCAGCGCATCGGTCGTAAGCAAAACCTATTTCGGTAATTCTGAGATATCCCGCGAGACCGAAACGGGCCTGAACGTAAACGACCTCGTCAGAACCCACGGGCCAGCCCTGGGTTTTATCTTCGAGTTCAAAAAATACGCCTGTAACGCCCATGGATATGTCGATTTCAGAAGTGGCGTCTTCGAGCATCGTGTCGCCGACGGTTATCCAATCGGTCCAGGAGGAAGCCGACGGATTTTTAGTGGTGCCGCGCCTCAATTGAATCGATTTAACCGGTTTAGTCGCAACGGCGGTAGTATCCGAGCCGGTTTCGCTTATCCAGTATAATTTGGTTAAATCGGTAATATGCGAGCCCAGATTCATTATCGGCGTCTCATAAGTACCGGAGTTGGCTTTTTCAATGTAGATACTGTCATTTTCAACTCTAATATTACTGCCCATGGTTCCAAGCGCAAAATTAGAATTAGTAGTCACATAAACTCTTTCTTTATAAAGCAGCGGTATATCGGTGACCAGGTATATTTCTTCAGATACCATTTTAATGACGCGGCCTTCGGAACCGTACCATGTGTATATTTTTTTTAGTCCTGATTCCGCGGTATCTTTCAAAGTCCATTTTAATTCCGGGTAAAAATACTCGGCGGCCTTTTCAGATCTGAGCCATATATTCGAAGTTTCGCTTACATCCAGGCTGACAGGCTCGGTTTCATAACCAAGCGGCGCGGCGCCTTCGGGATGGAATCCGACGGGAGCGGTTTCATAATTAGAAATATAAACCCAGTCGGAATATTTACTATCGACGGCTACTAATAAACTTACTTCGGCCGTCTTTAAAACGTTATCGCCGCCGTAACCATTTTTGCTGCCAAGCGTCGTTTCAGAAGTATATTCAAGCCGGTTGTCCTTATCGACGCCTACCGTGGCGCCGTCACGGTCAACGATATGAATGCGTATGTCGCTGGCGGGCGCGGCGTCATCTATAAGCGGTATAAGTTTATGCGCAAGTTCGACGTTACCTGAATCCTGTTTATCGACAAAGTATTCATCAGACGGATGAACGTTAACATCGGTCGCTAAGAAACTGAGCTGCTCGCGATATTCATGGTCGTCCGGCATATAATAAGGCACATCGTATGATATCAGGCCGACGCCGGTAGTGGAAGCGCTGTACAGATTATTTTCAAGCGAATCGCCGGTCCAGTTATGATATATTCGCGCGCCATGGCCTTCCGCGTCGCGGGCATAAACCTTGATTGAAGGCTTCGAATAATACCAGCCTATTTTCTTAAGTCCTTCGATTGAAATATAATCGGCGTCCTGAGCGGTGTCGAGTTCCGATATTTGATCTTCGACAAGGTCTTCGGAATTTTCAATAGTTTTACCAAGATATGAATCGCGCGCCCACAGGCAGTAAACCTCATAATTATCCGAATCGGAAACGCGCGCGTAATAAATACGATCGCCGACGGGGCCGTAAACAGGCGACCTGAAATTCCACTTATCGGACGGAGTAAGCGTTTCGATCCACTGCTGTTCGGTGCCATCTAAATTCATGGTCATAATGATACTTACCGTTCCGTCAAGAGTACCGGCGCCTATGGTAACCGCATCGGTGTCCTGAAGATATATTATTTTTTTACCGTCAGGCGAGAAAGTCGGATCTTTATCATTAGCGGAATAAGTCGTCAATTTCGTATTATTAGCGCCGTTAGTATCGATGAGATAAACATCATACTGATCGTCGCCGACATCGGCCATATATACAATTTTAGATCCGTCGGGGCTGATTCTCGGGTTAATACGGTCATAATCGGAGTTTTTAGTTATAAGTTTCATGCCGTTATCGTTGTTGCCGCGTTCGATATTAACGACTGCAAGCTCGTAACGGCCGGTCGTAGTGCTTTCGTTAGTATCGACTTCGACAGTCGGTTCTTCTTCAAGAAGCAGTCTTACTATGACCTTATCTATATAAACGGAAGAAGTGGAGTTTTTATTCATGAAATACAACGGCAAACTTCCACTGTCGAGATCATAAGTCGGAGTTGAATCTGACGGATCGGGGAATGTATCGGTGTTATAATACCACCTTAATTTATTAACCGAATCGCCCGAGCGTTTCATCCATGAAAGCGCGTAAGTATTAAATTTTCCGCTATCATCGGCAAACGCGGCACTAGACGGATAATTAACCAGGTTGTTTTCAATCGATTCTAAGCCAGTAGGGTGAGTTATCCACTGATAAACCGAAGGCGTAACTCTGTCGTCATTGGCCCATACGGCTTTCTTGGCCGATACTTCATAATACGCCTGCAGATATTGATCAAGATCATCTGAACGGAACACAAAAGCATTACTGAAATCTGAGTTTGAAAAACCAAGGCGTATTTCACTTGTTACGAATTCGGTTTTCATATACATAAGCACGCCGATTCCAGGTTCGAACTGATCGACTGAATAGAAACCATTACCTGAAGCTGAATTTTCGGCGTCAGGCAGCTTAACGGTTCCATCGTTCTGCCACACGGCTTTACCTATCGCTTTCCACTTAGAAGTGTCAAAATATTCGTTGAAATCGTCATAATATTTATAAACTTTAGTGTAATCCGTCGGCGGAAGACCCACTTTATTACGGCCGTATTCAACGTAATAATTTGAAAGCCCACCGCTCCAGCCAGCGCTTTCCTGTATTTTAAACCATACGATTATTTCATCGGCGGTGAATTTTTCAAGATATCTGTCAAGATCGACTTCAACCGTTTTAGAAGTGGCAATGTCGTAGTTTTGCCATATAATTCTAAAGTCATCGCCATTATCCATCGAGGAATCAAAAATACCTTTTGCCGTATCATCGAGTATATTAGCTTTAACCGTATAGCCGGACGGCGCCTCGCTTATTTTAAGACGATAACGCCTGTAGCCGTCAAACGATGAAAATATAACTTTACGGCCGTTCGAAGAAATATCAGGCGACTTATCTTTAGTGACTTTAATGTTGATTTCTTCGTTGGTTATTCTCTCTTTTTCAATCGAAACTGAGTAATTTTCATAATTGTTGTAATAATCGGAAGCCTGAGTAAATTCAAGCGGGCCGCGTGAATAAATAGCGTTTTGAATACGGCCGTCAGAATTGGTTATTGTGATATTATCATAATAAGCGTTTATGCTTTTACCCGGCGTATCATTTTCGAATGAAACTTCCCAGGTTTTAATAGCGACTTCGTTTATCATTAAAGTTGATGGTATTTCGATCTTACGGTGCTGCCATTTATTATGATGTGCCGTTCCGAGGTCGGCGGAAGGTTTAACCGTAGCGGGCCACGCCGGATCGAGCCTTAATTCCCACTTGCCGTTAACGCCATAGCTGACGGAGGTTGTTTCATACATTATGTTGATACCGCATATACCGGCGCCGGTCGTGTCTGCGTAGTAATCATATTCAATATACAATCCGGTCTGATCACTTGTGAGAGCGATTTCTTTAGTCGAGAATATATAGTTTTGATAACAATCGCCAGTCGCGGTAGCCTTAACGGTACCGCTATACTTGATCTTATCGCCGGACGATAAATTTTTAGTATCATAAGTTTGTCTTGAAAGAATCAACGCGTTTTCACCGCTCGACTCCATATAGCAAATTTCGGATTTATCGGCATTTTTTCTTTCAAATACGATGTAATTACCGTCTCTATCGACGCGCGGCTTATCGTCGTCGAGAGTAAGGTCGGTTAATTCAACAGGTGTAGTAGTATTGCCGGTCGCCATTTTACTGAGTATTTTATGCCATTTATTTGCATGATCGGTCTGCACTATCGAAAAATATACGCTTGGCAGAAATTCGACGTTATCGGTTTCGCGATAATACGGGCCGTCCGGCGGCGGTATCAATACATAAGAATCAGGCGGGTGAAAGTCTAAATGGAGCTCGCCTGTATCCGACCAGGCTGAAAAATTCAGCTCGGTAGTATCGGTAAGAGAGTCAATAGCCCTTACGCGCCATTTATAATCACCCATCGGCAGATTATCTTTAGGCACGAAATTAACTTCTTGTGTAAATATAGTTTCATCATTTTTAATGAAAACTTCGAGATCGGATTTAGCAAAATCGTCCGTAGTAGTTAATTGCAACTGGTAATGGCCGGTGCCGGACTCATCCATCAAAGTCGCAGAGCTCAAATGCGTATTGTTAAATTTAGGATCAACTGATTTTTCCCATCTGAAAGTAGGTTTCTTCTGGTCCCATATAGTCGTATGGACATATTCGACTCCGTTATCCGCTTTAAATTTAAGCAGAACCGGTTTAGGCGGTTTCTGGCGGTCAACGCGAAGCAATACTTCTTCCCTGTAATCAAAACCGTTGATATCGTTATTATCGACGAACCACACGCTGCATGTTTCGCGGCCCGATGAATCTTCAGTCGCTAAAGCAACGGTTACATCTATGTTAATAGTGTTATCGGTTTTTTCGGTAGCCGGGAAATCTATGTAACCGGTATAATCGACATCGCTCGCCGGGGCGTTTTTACCGCCGAGGGCCGCATTGGTATAGGACCACACCTTATAGTAGCATCTTCTAATACCGCTTATATCGGATGAATCGGTAGTTACTATAAAATCTTTTGAATACTGGAACGGCGACGGATTGCCTTTTTTATCGATATTTTTACCGCTTTTGGCGTAAGCGACAAGGTTCATCGGCCGCGGCGGCGTTGTATCGACTATGCCTTTCATCTTTTCATCAACTGTTACTTTATAAGAAATAGCCGGCGAATTGAATTCATCGAATTTAGTGTTAGTGAGTTTAAAGGTAACTACGCAGCATGTATCGTCGTCGCCGAAATTAAAGTCGTACGGGTTGGAAAATGTCTTAACTTCGTCGGTGGCTATATCGCTGCCATTTAAAATTTCACCGCCATTTACGTATATCGAGTAGTTAGCCGTGCCCTGCGTTGAAATAGTGATTTTTTTACCTTTGGAATATTTAGAAAATTTAATTTCACGCCTGTAAAAACTTGAAGTGGTATCGCCCTGCTTGAATATATACTGGCTGCCGCGCGTCATTTTAAAGTTATCTATACCTATCTTGAGCGGCTGGTTATTCGTATATGCCGTAAACACCACTCTGACTTGAGATTTGCCGAGCGCGTCTTTAAAAGGCAGCTCAAATTTTTTCCAGTTGACTGAATTGGTTTTAATGGTTTCACTCTGATCTTCGGTCCACGTTGCGCCTTTTTTATATTCAACTGCGAATTTAATCGAATCAGCGCTATCATTAGTATCAAGGTAAATGAGACATTCAGCCGAGCCTTCGTAAGTTTTTGACAGATCAAATATTTTAGAAGTAAGTTTTTTATTATTGACGTTAGCCGTCGCTTCAATATGCACATGGCCGTCGTTTGTTTTATCATAACCGCTGTCCTGCCACTTGAACACGCCGGTATCGCCGTTGGTCCAGTCGGAGCTTATAGCCGTATCGAAGTTATCTTCATAGAAAGTTTCGGCGATCTTCGAGTTGACTTTTTTAGCGGCGTTAAGCATGAAGTTGTCAAGATAAACCATGGGATTAAGAGCAGTTTTATTTGCGGTAACGATTATACGGATTCGTACGGCGGTTTTACCTAAGGAACTTGATAAATTTAAAGACACGGAACGCCAATCTGTTAAATTGGGAGATGCACCACTGAACTGATCAGATGTGTTTTTATCATAATAAGATGACTGGTCTATAATCCAGTTAGTGCCATCTTTATATTCAACACTGATCGTCGCCCTGTCGTTAGGAGTATTAACGTCAGCAAATTTATATGCAACATTACATTCCATTGTAGCCCGGTCATAGCCTGCAAGACTAAATTCTTTAGATATCATTTCCTCAGTCAGTATGCTATCGGCTGCGCCACCAGTTTTAATTTCAGTAGTATTTTCAACACAACCAATTGAATTGTTATATTTAAAGTGGGAGCCAACAGTCGGCCAGTTTGCGGCCTTTATACCCGTTTCAAAACTGTCCTGAAATATATTAGTTTCCTTATAAACTGTCATTAACTCGGTAGTGCCCCAGCCCCAGTCGCTTACTAATTTATCGTTTGTAATATTAAGGCTGTTCCAGTTGGCGGGCGATACGCTTGTTTCGTTAGTGCCTATAGTGTCGCCCTTCGCGGTCGAAAAATACGAGCGGTAGCTATCGGTGATAGTCGTCGGTTTGCTGAATCCGGCGTTATTTTTAGATAGAAGCCTGAAGTAATATATAGTCTGGTCGATACCTGTAAATTCATAGCAATTTTTCTCAACCCATATTTTAACATTATCGATACCGGCCTTAGGGTTTGGCGAATTAGCATCGGCTTTTACATTGACATATATTTTAATACGCTTGCCTATGTAATGGCTTATAACGTAAGATTTAAATTTCCATTTTTGCGTGGTCTGTTTAAGCTCCAGAAACTTATCGGTAACCCATGATGATGTGTTATTATCGTAATACTGAATTCCGACCTGCATATAATCATTAGCGTCTTCCGAGTCGAAATATGCGTTAAATTCAAAAGCCGCGTAACTGTAGTCGTTATACGATGCCAGGTTAAATTCTTTAGATATTAACTTTTTATTATCTTTATTAGCGCCGTCAAAATAAGCGGCTCCTTTATTATTGACAAACGGCGGTTCGTTAACCGGCCAGGTAGCTGCATCGATACCCGAATTGAAGCTGTCATTAATAACAAAAACCGGCGCGGCTTTCGTAAGCCATTTAGTATGAGCGCTCACCAAACTTTTAGTTGTGAAAGTTTCACTCGTGGCAACCTGGATGTAATAGTCATTAATTCCTGACGGATCTTTAGGCGGGTCCCATGCCGCCCTTATTTTACGGTTCTTCGGGTCGGTAAGATTGGCATTTGAATTACGAGCCTCCACCCATGTGACACCGTCAGCGTCAAGCGCCTGCCATCTTAAGTTAGTAGGCGGATCGGGCGGCGATTTAACTATTGAAATTCGCGGCGGGTTGTAATTATTTTCATCGGCGGCGGTTGTTGCCGGTTCCATATTACCCGCATTATCGATAGCGCGGCCGCGGAAGAAATAAACGGAGCCGTCCTGCGCCTCTTCAAAATCGCGATTATATGAAGTTATGGTATTTGAATAGGTATCGTCTTCCCAGCGCGTCCATTTACCATGCCAGCCGTCTCTGAAATCTACATTAGATTGCGCCATACCTTTACTCGACAGAGAGAAATTATCTATATATATCGCGGCATCATCGGAAGGATTTTCGCCGTAAAAATAAACGGAGCGAAGCAGAGCGCTGTCGGCGGAAACTTTGCCGTATTTGAGTTTGATCTGTTCGTACAGATTAATAGTAACGGTATGCCAGTTTTCATCATTTCTAAAATTAGGTGTTTTACCTGAAAATTCAGCAAGTCCCCATGGCGCCACGCCGAGGCCGACACCCGGATTTTCGGCGACAGTTTTATTAATGATTACGGGATCGGTGCAGGTTTGAATAACATACAAACCCGTCCTGTTGTTAACCGTAATAGTTGCGATTAAATCAAATTTGACAGGACCGGAAGTACAGTATGCGAAACTTACATACTTATAGGTTGAAAGGTTATAAGTAGTTGACCCATCCACTGGCGTAAAAAAATCTATTACCGAATTATTGGTGCCTTTTTTAACTACTAAGCAGCGCTTATTATCATAAGCGCGCGCCAGCCCCACACCATCGGTATTTTTAATATCGGCGCAATTCGCGGTTTTATTTTTAAACCCGCCGAGGCCGAGGTCTTCGAAATTACGCTTAAACTTATTATCGGTGGTCATTTCAAATGTATCCTCGACCTTCCAGGCGACATTGAATATATCATCGCTGGTATAGGAAAGAAGAGAAGGAAATTTACTTTCAGGCGGCTGTGCGTCAACCCTTAAGTCGGTTATGATAGCGTCGGGGTTTTGCGACCGGACATCAGGTATCTGAACCGGTAAATATGTAGTGCCGCCGCCGGGCAGGTCAACTTCGAGTTTAGCGGTGGCGCCGCCGCCTTTTTCATAATAATACATATCGAGTTTATGCCAGCCGACGGATAAATTCGGATCGGTTGTATAAGGAGTAGGCCCCTGGTCTATCCACTTATTGATTCTAATTGTGTCGTTGATATAAAACCTGACGCCATCGTCGGTCGTTGTGCGGAAAGTATGGATACCCGCCGTAGAAACATAATACTGCCCGCTCCAGTGGACTATAAAATCATTAGGCGGAACGATCCAGTTACTATAACCACCGTCGGCCGGCAATAACGAAGTCGGTGATTCATTGCCCCAATCATTAAATATCGACTGATCGATACGGCGCAGGCGTAGTTCATTAGTGTCGCTCGCACCTGCTCTATAATGATATGAAGAAAAGAAACCCTGGTTATCCTGGCCGTCATTCACATAATCCCAGCCTCTGACGTTGCCGGAGCGATCGAATAATTTAGCGCCGATATCATAAACACCGCTATCGGGAAGCACTACTTCATACACCATATTAACTTCATCGGTCCAGCCGGCCATCGTCCATGTCGTAGAAGGATGTTTTCTGTACCAGTATTGAATTTTACTGATACCGGCGGTCGCGACGCCCGTAAACAAATCGGCGACTTCGTCGTAGGCGTCACCGGTAGTTTTATTCGGGCCCACAGGCCTTATTCTGAGCACAGTTAAATTAACGCTGCCGCTATCGGCGTATTCGTGATTGATCGAAAAATAATCAGGCGGCACGAAGTCCATGCTGAAAACGAAAACATCGGAAATAGTTTTATTAGCGACTGGATTATTGGCTTTATCGTAAGAAATAACGCGCCAGTAATAAGGTCCGTTACCGGATAGCTTATTCGGGTCGGGCAGGGTGAATTCGCCATTTTCGTAAGCCAGTTCACCCTTCATAAGTTTCTTCGTGTAAAAATAAGAGTTAAATGTAACATCGCTCCCTACGACGGTAACATTATTCGAAATCTGTATTTCGACGCTTGCCATACCGGCGCACTGGCCGCTTACGTCAACATCGACGGGCGGCGTCCACTTAAATGTAGGAGTTCGTGTATTTATCCAGTATGCGTCCTCGCTGGTATTGCCAGGCGGATATATATTACCGGGCCCGTCGAGAACGGCGGCCGTCGGCTTCGTGAAATCGCATCGGAACCTGAACACATCGGACCAGTCGGACTGCTGAAGGAATTTATCTTTAACGGCAACGCGCCAGTAATAATAAGTGCTTTCAGCAAGCGATGGATCGACTGCGGCCATCTGATAGGTGTCAAGCGCGGCAGGCGTGCCGGTATAATTAATAGTTTTGTTTAAAACGAGATCGGCAAACGCCGCATCTGTAGCGATCTGCACGATTACTTCCTTGGTGCCGATACCGGGTTTCGGAGTCGCAAGGCCATCGTTATCGTCGCCGCCTCTCCAGTGCAGAAGCGGCTTCGCCGCGCTTATCCATTCGGTTCCGGCCGCATCGCCCGGCCATACGAGAACTGGTTTTTGCGGTTTAGTTATATCGCATTTAACGCTCCATACGGGAGTCGTATTGAAATTGCCGTCTATGGCTTCGGCCTGGCCGCCTTTATCGAAAAAGCGGACGCGATAATAGTAAAATGTGCTATCGACGAGCGAAGCGCCGGCGGGAATGATGTGATTAACATCGAGCGGATTGGTGCCCAGAACGCCGTTATCCCAGAAAATAGCGCCGAAATTAGTGGTCGATATCTCAAGTTTATAAGCGTAGGTCGCGCCGTACTGACCGGCAACCTGCCAACCCGAACCCGGCTGGCCCGCCGCGCCGTCAGGATCGGTCTGCGCGCTCCAGTTAAGTTTAGGCGTGCGTGTATTCACCCAGTGTGAAGTGCCGGTTATAGACTGCGGCGCCTGTTCGGCACCGGACACGGTGGGCGCATTGAGCGCAACGGTCGGTTTGGTCATATCGATTTTAAAAGTTGTCGTGGCTGAATCGGTATAGTTGAGCGCTTTATCGTAAAATCTTACCTTCCAGTAAATGGTCTTGCCTTCATAAGTCGCCAGCGCCATAACCGGAACGGTCCATAATTCGGGATTATTCACGGTCGGAATTAAATTAGCCGAATTATGTATAATACTCCAGCCGGCCGGATCGCTGCCCGCAAAATCAGCACTGGCAACATAAACGATATAATGGCCGGCTCCGGCAGTTCCGACATCGGTACCCGGGTTCCATTTGACATCGAATGTATTTTTGCTTATCCACAGATCGTTTCCGGGGAAATTATGCGTGACTGCGTTAGGATTTTGATCTTCGATACCGAAGGTCATAACCAACGGTGTGGGTGTAGGTGTATACCGAACATTGCCTACATTATCTTCAATGCGTACCATCCATTTAACTAAATTGCCGTCGGCGAAAGTTTTAGTTATAAACCCGGCGTCGCCGCCGTTAACATTGGTTGTACGCGCTGGCATAGTAGTCAACCCGGTTAAAATAATGCCGGAATCATATTCAACGCCGATATCCCACGCGCTGAAACCAACACCAGCCTGTATTCTGTATGATTTGATGCCAGAACCGGCGCCATCGCTGCTGGTAACTTCGGAACCCGCTTTTTGCTGCTCTGAAGTAGGTGAATTATCGACTACCTGTCCGAAAGTTGGATTAATAGAATCAACCCAGGCATGCGGCGAAAAATTATTGGCACTAATCGAAGGCGCGGTGACGTCAACTTTAATTATAAGATCACCGTTAGCATTACAGCTTTCGGCCGCATTTGTATTGTTTGAATAATTTATATTACCCGCGTTATCGCGGACATAGATGCGGCAGTAATAAGTGCCGTTAGCCAGAGCGGCGGCCGGGGCGAAATCGGTCGTAGAAGCCGCCCAACCTGTATCGTAAGCCACATTGGCCGGAACAAGCGTAAATGAATCTTCGTCAGCAGGTTTAGGCGTCTGCGTGGTGTAGATCAAAAACCTGTAAGCGCCGGCGGAATGAAGCCCTGAACCGTCAAGCCCGACTGGCGTATCGGTAACGACGGTGCCGGTAAAGCCGGGCTGATTATTTTTAGTCCAGTAAAAATCGGAAGGATCAGCGTAATGTTTATCTGCAACTTTCAATGTTAGCGAAGGTTCGGAAGGTTTTTGTATATCGTAGTAAACATCCTTAACGGTTGAATAATTAACATTGCCGACGTTATCTTTAGTGTAAACGCGCCATTTATAATAAGTTTCGGTCTTAGCGGCAAAATTGAAATTATAACCGGCGTTAAAGGTTGCATAGGATATCCAGTTGGAATCAAAAACCGAACCCGCCATCGGATGCGCTGTGTCAAACAATACGCCGGTTCCGGGATCGGCGTTTTCACAAATTATAACCCTGTATTTAGCCGCCGTATTGAAATTTGAAGCAGGATTACCGTTATCACTTACATCTATGGTGCTTCTTATGTAGTTTGAATCGAGATTCGTGTAATATGTGTTAATGCTGGTAAAGGAGCCCGTGCTTTTTTTAATTTCAGCATTAGCCGTCGGTACGGCGTCAGGCTGGCTTAAATCGACTCGCATTTTTTGAATAGCTGTAAATGAAACATTACCATTACCGGTTGGCGAGGTTGTAGAAGCATCGTCCTTTACGTAAATTCTATAGCGATACTCGCCGTTAGCGAGCGTGGGCGTATAATTTTCGGGTATTATCCAGCCGGAATCTATACGATTGGTGCCGTCGTTGACGACCGTATCAGGATCGGCGCCCAATGGATCGGCTACGCCCTGAGTGCTGTTGGTAAATATTATTCTGTATTTTTTACCGTCAGCCGGATAACCCGCAGGGCCATTATCTGCGCCGACAGCGGTCCATGTTATCTGAGGCGTGGAGCTTTTCGTCCATTTTATGGTATCGGCGCCCGTAAAATCGAGCGGCGTGAAAGCCATTCCAGCTGCAACAGGAGGTATTTTACCGTCGATAATTATGGCTTTATTAGCGCCGAGCGAGCCTGCCGCGCCGGGAGCGGGAAGAGTTAAAACGGCGTCATTCGGAGTGGTCGATTTATCTTTGATGGTGCCGAGATTCAGCTCGAGCGCGGTCGTCGCTTTATAATCAAGATCGGCGCTTTCATCATCCATTTGAACGGTATAAGGGTCAAAAGATAAAATACTGGTATCTGAACCGGCTGAATAATTATTATATCTATCGGTCGCACCGGTTTCAAGAAGTATGCGCGGCGTTCCGGTCCTAATGACGACTTCGGAGAATTCTACATTTACTTCTATACCTCTGCCTGTACGGTACTTGCCGTCGGCATTAGCCGAAGTAATATTTTTAACGCGTGGCTGTGCTTTATCGACAGCGGCCGCCGCGGCGCAAGTATCCATGATATTACCGGCCCAGTCGGCGAGAGTGCCGGCGGTGTATTTAAAATCCATGATACCGGTAGTGGTTATAGCAGACAGCGCAGGCACAGATATTGTAAGGCGTATATATTTATCGTTAATAGTCGAATTCAATGGAGTCACTGAAGTAACGGTCGTACTGAACCCGTCAAATGCGTCCCAGCCAACCTGACCGGTTTCGTCCATAGCGAAGTTAGCGGGCGTGACGCTGCAATCCTGCACCCAGTCGGCGGTAACCGTGTCTTTGATACTTTCGCTGAATTCAATTTCAAGCGCGTCTGTAATGCCGTCGCCATTGGTATCCAGCGTATGCATCGCAACTACGGTCGGCTTGATCGTATCGATAACTATAGCTTTATTAAAGCCGAGCGAGCCGGCGGCGCCGGGCGTTTTAAGCGTTACAATGGCCGTATTTGCCACAGGCGCGGCGTCCGTTATGAGACTGCCGTTCAACTTAAGCGAAGTAGTTTCGTTATAGTCGAGGTCGGCCGCATTATCCTCAGTGCCAACGGTATCGACTATAGTATAACCGAATGAAAGCGTATCGGTGGTTGAACCGCCGTTATATACGGCCCATCTGTTCGGGCCGGGCCCGTCCATTTTAAGGATAATATAAGGCGAGCCGTCGCCTGTATTAACGGTCATAGTTTCACTGAACTGCACGCTGACATTAACAGCCGAACCTGCCTTATACCAGCCGTCGGGAGTGGTGGAAGTCGTATTAAGCACGACAGGGCAGGCTTTATCGGTAAGCGCGAAGGCGGAAACCGGCACCATGTTGTTACCGGCGATATCTTTGATCATGCCGTTTCTAAATACCTGAACACGGTTATTAGTAGTCATATCCACTGCATATACATTCTGGTTTTTATCCACAAATACGCCCATAACACCGGCAAACTGTCCGTCGTCGGTTCCGGGTCCCGTTCCAAATTTTGTGACAAAAACGCCGGCGTTAGTAAATTTTTGAACGCGCTTATTGGTGATTTCACCACTGTAAACATTGCCAAATTTATCGACTTTGATATAAACCAGGCCGGAAAACTCACCATCAGCGGCCCCGGTCGCACCCCATGAAGTTTGAAAAACGCCGGAGCTGTTAAATTTTTTGATTTGATTACCATCGGCGCCGTCGTATTCAGCGACGAATATATTTCCGTCGTTATCGACTGCCACACCTTGCGGGCCAGTAAGGCCGGCAGTGATAACGGCTTCGACGAAACCGCCATTTTTATTAAATTTTTGAACTCGCTTATTTGAATAATCGACGACATAAATAGTGTCATTTTTATCAACACATATACCTACCGGTTGATTGAACTCGCCCGCAACGGCGCTTGCCGCTCCTGCTCCGCCGGCTCCTTCGTTTTTACCCCATTTAGTAATAAAATTACCCTGTGAATCGAACTTTTGTATTCTATGATTATATCTGTCGGCAACATAAATACAATTTTCGGAATCGATGGCAATACCATCAGGCCTGTCGAATTGCTTATCACCGGTTCCAGCGACAGTGCCGCCCCATTTATCGATATAGACACCGGCAGCGCTGAATTTATGAACACGGTTATTAGTCCACTCGGTTACATAAATGTTTCCACCCGAATCTACCACAATATCACGGGGAGCAGTTAACTGCCCGTTTCCAGTGCCGGTGGTTCCGAATTTAGAAGCGAATGAATAAGGCTCAGGCGTTGAATGTGAAGTAAAATTACCGGTCACTCCGGTATTATAGGCCGTAGGCTCAGTATTCTCGTTGACAACCATAAATATGGTTGCATCGTCAACGACATTTCCCGTCGGAGTGCCCGCAGCCGTTATAGAAGCAATAACAGGCGTACCGAGCTTACCGGCGCCATTGCCGGCTGTCGTAACACTCGAGCCGCGGTTAGCGTAAGTGGTGTCTTTTACAGGTTCACTGTATGTATACTTTAAATAATCAATTTTACCATTGGTATTATTATCGATAGTTTCGATCGAAAGTAAGTAAGGCAGAGCACAATCGATTATATTTACCGCCGTGAATGTCTGTGCTATATTTTTATTGGGCGTTACAGGCGCAAGATCATCGATCGCGTTAACCGCTAATGTAAGATCGCGGCTGTTAACGTTAGTGCCGTCAAACTGCGTCGCCGGAACCGTATTGACAAGAGTAATAAATTGATCGTTCGGCGCGTCCGTTTTACCATGTTTTGCGGAAGCCGCCAGTCTGAATGTAAGATTGGTCGCGCCAAATTTAAACTCGCCTATAATCGCATCGCTGATCGGTTCCGACATGGTAACGCGAATTTCGTCAATTTTACCATCAACACCAGCCGTCACGCCATCGGAGCCGCATGCGTCAAATACTTCGACTGCGGCTATGCGTGGTTTAGCTTTATCAGCCATAGCAAGTGACGAAACTGGAAAATTAGTATTGGCGGAATCCTGAATCATACCGGTCCTGAACTCCTGAACACGGTAGTTATAAGCATCACTTACATAAAGGTTACCCTTCCTGTCGATAACGCTGGCTGCGCAATACGCGAACTGACCGTCGGCGCTGCCATAAGTGCCGCCGACCTTAGTAATGTAATTACCGTTAGAGTCGAACTTCTGAAACCGGCTGTTGTTATAATCGGAAACATAAACCATTCCCTGTGAATCGATCGAAATGCCGATCGGCCCGTTGAATTGGCCATTGCCAGTTCCCGGGCCAGTCCCCGTCCATTTATCCGTACCGTTGGCAGTGGTGCCGCCCCAGCGTGTTATAAAAGCGCCGGCCGAAGTAAACTTATGAATACGATGATTGCCCCATTCTGAAACATAAATATTTCCGGAATTATCTATTGCGATGCCGGAGGGCTGAAACAACTCGCTGTCGCCAATACCGAAAGCGCCAAATTGTGAAAGATAATTACCATTCGAATCGAATTTTTGAATGCGGTGATTGTTAAGATCGGAAACGAATACATTGCCGTCCTTATCTACGGCAATGCCATGCGGCGTACTAAATTCACCATTACCAGAACCCGACATACCGGCTTTTCCGCTGCCCGGTTCGTGCCAGCCGCCTCCGCCGGTATTATCTTTACCCCACCAACCTATAAAATTCCCATCCGGGTCAAACTTATTTATGCGATGCCCGGCGGCGTCACCGACATATATCGAATCGTCAGGGCCGATGGCAAGACCGA
This sequence comes from bacterium UBP16_UBA6123, assembly GCA_002423385.1. Classification (GTDB taxonomy): domain Bacteria; phylum Muiribacteriota; class UBA9980; order UBA9980; family UBA9980; genus UBA9980. Next base: position 7,744 of record DIVV01000217.1, on the reverse strand, counting down.
GCGCGCCGGTGGAAAACTGTCCATCGCCGGTACCTGAACTACCGAAACTCTCAACGTAGATTCGGGCCGAATTATATACCTTGACTCTGCAATTGCTGTAATCGGCTATATACAGGTTATCTTTTGAATCGACTGCCATATAATACGGAAAATTAAAATTCGCGTCACCCGTGCCATTCGAACCGAACTTCGACAGCCATTTATGGTTTTCGGGATTACCTGCACTATAAAGCGTTCCGGTAACACCGGTATTGGCCGCGCTGGTATTTTCAGTTACTTTGATATATACCGTGGCGTCATTTGCGACATCGATATCGCCGGCAATATTCGGATTTCCAACATCTGAAAAATCGAGCGTTCCGAGCTTGCCGGGGCCATTGCCGCCCGTCGATGCAGTTGCGATATCGGTAAGCCGGGCGTCGTTCATCGACTCACTGAATACTATCTTTAAAAAATCAATCATACCATCATTGTCGGCGTCCATGGTTTGCGGACCCGTCAGGACGATCGGCAAAGCGAGATCAACTATGCTAGCCGCCGTAACTGTCTGCGCAGCGTTTTTATTAGGCGTAACAGGCGCCAGATCATCGAGCTCGTTAACAACCAATGTAAGATCGCGGTTATTAACTCCCGTTCCGTCAAACTGAGACCCCGGAATCTCATTTACGAGGGTTATATACCGATCGTTCGGCGCATCGACTTTACCATGCCTTGCCGAAGCCGCCATCCTGAATGTAAGATTGGTCGTACCAAATTTAAAATCGCCGGCTCCTATAGTCGCATCACTGATTGGTTCGGACATGGTAACGCGAATTTCGTCAATTTTACCATCGGTACCGGCTGCCACACCATCGGCGCCGCAGGCGTCGAATACTTCGACTGCGACCATGAGGGGTTTAACGGTGTCTTTAATAGTGATAGCCGTGGGTTGGAGATTGTTACCAGCACCATCTTTGATCAAACCCATTCTGACTACCTGAACCCTGTTATTAAAAGTATCAACCACATATATACCGTCGTTTTTACCAACGGCCAGCCCGAATATCTGATTGAACTGTCCGTCGCTACTACCTCCGGAACCATATGTGGCTATAAAACCGCCTGTCGAATTAAATTTCTGAATCCTGTCATTATTGGTTTCACCGGTATAGACATTGCCCGACCGATCGACCGTAACGGCCACAACCGGGTTAAATTCTCCATTACCGCTGCCCGCCGCACCTGTTTTACCGCTTCCCACGGCATGCCAGCCATTTCCGCCCAAATTATCCCTTCCCCACCATCCAAGGGAATTGCCGGCCGCATCGAATTTTTGAACGCGATTGTTAGCCGTGTCAGCGACATATACATTACCGGCATCATCTACAGCTACGTCTTGAGGCTGGTTCAAATAACCGTCTCCCGCTCCTGCGGCTGCATCATTAGTACCGCCTGCGCCAAAAACACCATCAGCACCTACAGTTATATAGTTTCCATTTCTATCATATTTTTTAATGCAATGGTTATTTAAGTCAGCCACATAAAGAACGCCGTTTTTGTCAAAACACATTCCGCAGGGCTGCCTGAACATCAAACCGTCGTTATCTCCTACTGAACCCCATTTAAGCAGAAAATTTCCATCGTTATCGAATTTTTGTATCCTGAAATTAAGTCTATCGGCAACAAAAACATTGCCTTCGGAATCTACTGCAATTCCATCAGGATTATTAAATTCGCCGTCGCCAGTTCCTGATGTGCCGTCGCCGCCATTGCGGCCCCACTTTTTAATGAAAACACCGGTTGAACTGAATTTTTGAATGCGATGAGCCGCATAATCAGTTACAAAGATATTACCCGCGGGATCAAACGCTATTCTGTGCGGTTGATTGAAAGCCGTGGTAGAAGTGAATTTCCAGTCAAAATCATATTTTTCGGGCGGATCACCGTTAGTTTTGAAGGTTCCAACTACATCAGTGTTATAGTATCCCCCCGGGCTTACGGGCATGTATATTACGCTATCATCCACCGTGCCTGAAGTTATCGCAGTGGTAGTAAGATCGCCAAGTTTGTTGGGGCCGAAGCCTTCGGTTGAAACGGTGGAACCCATATCGTCATACGAGCTGTCTTGTACGGATTCACTGAGTGTGATTTTCAACCGGTCAATTTTTCCGTCGAGATCGCTGTCTTCAGTTTCGACGGTTTTAATGAACGGTGGTGCCGCATCCGTAGCGGCGGCGGAAGCCACCGCATTAATCGGATTACCCGCAATATCTTTAACGGCGCCGGCTATGATCTTATACTGCATTGCGCCGGTAGTCGTTATGTTAGAAGGAGAGGCTATTTTAAGCGTGATATATTTATCGTTAGCAATATTAGCGTTTGTGATATATCTAACCGCCGTATCGTAAGACGAAAATATGTCCCATGCGGGCCCGGTCTCGTCCATACTGAAACTTCCGGCTATAATGTCAGCGTCTTTGACAGGCTCGCTGAATTCAATTTCAAGAGCGTCGGTAATTCCGTCGCCGTTGGAATCGATCGAGTAAGTGGCGACAACTGTCGGTTTTACTGTATCGACGGTAAAAGCGGTATCAGATTCATCGGAAGATATATTACCGGCCACATCGCTGGCCTCTATTTTGATCTTAACATCCTTGCGATCAATAGCCGGCGGCGTCCATGTGTACGACCCGTCATTCGCCTCATTCGTCGCAATCTGCACCCATTGAGAAGTTTCACCGTTCCAATAGTATAAAGTTATCGGAGTCAATTTCAATCCGCTTCCGCCATCGGTTATACCGGCGGAATTCCATGTAATGTTATAAGAAGGAATAACCGCATTCATAAGCTCGCCGCCGTTGGGGTAAGTAATAGTGTTGGCAGGAACAACCGGCGAAATGGTATCGACTTTAACTGTCCAGGCCGCCGAACTGTTACGGGAGTTTTCGACTTTATCACGCGCTACGACGTACCATGTGTGATCGCCTTCTGAAAGGCCGGCAAGAGTACTTTCACCGTACTGGTAAAGTTTTTTAATTTCCGAACGGTCAAGAGCCCTGTCGTAAATTCTGAATTCATCAATAAGTCCGGAAAAATAAGCATAACCTTCAGCAGATTTACCTATGGTGAGAGCATTTGTGTTATTATTAAAGCCAATACCGCTATCAACTTCGTTAAGAATTTCAACTTCATTCAAGTAGGCCATCGCTTTTCCGTTTACCCTGTCCATTATTACGACGACATGCTGCCAGGCGCCCTGTGGCGGTATGACTGAAGTATTATACATATTTTGACCGGCGCCTGAAGGCGCTGAAGTAAAATGCATATAATTATTGCCGGCAGGCGGCAGCCATAAGGCATAAGTCCTATTTGCGCTACCGCCAGTACCGCCCTTATGGAATATTGACATCCAGTCGGCAACCTGCGCATTTCTATTTATCCAGAAGCTGACCGTAATTTGATTGGACGGCTGAAGCGTCGCGTGATTAGGAATGGTAAGATAGCTTGAAGTGCCGTTAAAAGAACCGGCTTTACCGCGTTTGCCGGCCGCATACAAAGTGCCGCCGACCCACGAAGCATTATTGGTATTAGTGCTTTGATCGTTAACATTGTCATCGAAATTATAATAGGCCACAAGACCGTTGGTAACGTCGGTACCGTAAGTGTAACTAGTTGAAGTACCACGGCCTTTCGAGGTTGCATCAACCAGAAATTCGTACGGGCCGAAAGTATTCATTCCCGAGCCACCGACATCAGAAGATGCATTACAGGAAAGCGTGGGCGTGGATGTGGCAACCCAGGAATTATGCGCTGGCGACAAAAGCGTAAAGACAGCTGGAGCGGTAATGTCGATTTTAACCGTCCAGCTGGCACTGTCTATTATATTGCCAAGTTTATCGCGCGTCCGAACCTTCCAGATACGACTCCCTTCGGCAAGACCGGCGCCTGGAGTGTAAGTGGTTTCAGCCTGCCAGCCTTTTCCAACACCGTCTATGAATATCTGATAGGCGGAAACGTCAAGTCCTACTCCCGCGCCATCGCCAGAACTGGCACTCCAGGAAAAAACGGGAGTTTGACTGCCCGTGAAAGCGTTATCCACAGGCGACGGAGTAGTAACTGCCGCCGGAGACAGCGTGTCTACTTTAATAGTCCGCGAAGCGCTATTTGCCGAATTACCTACTGCATCGACACATCTTACATACCATGCATGATCGCCTTCTCCCAGATCTTCAGTGATCTGAAAACTGGTGGTAGCCTGACTGAGCGCGCCGCTATTCCACCATGTAAGATTGGAACGCTGGACATATAAAGTGTAAGGACTGGCCGCAAGTCCTGAAGCGACGGTATTAACGACCGGGTCGCTGGCGGTCCAGGTAAAAGTGGGCCTTTTTAAATTCGTCCAGGTGGCGTCTCCGGGAGTATTTAAAGTAATTGTCGGCGGCGTGTTATCAATTTTAATGTTCCATACAGTACCATTGGTTTTTATATTGCCGGCTTTATCGCAAACTTCAACTTTCCAGGTATGAATGCCTTCTGAAAGAACTCCAGTCGTAAACGAAGTAGTATCCGCTTTTATCCATGCAGATGGCGCGCCGCCGTCAATAACGACGCGATAAGGATAAGGATGCAAGCCCGAACACGAACCGCTTGCATCGTTTATATCCGAACCTGCACTCCATGTTAAAGTTGGAGTGTTATCATTGGTAAAAGTATTATGTGCAGGGCTGGGATTAATCGCCGCATTAGGGGCGGTAATATCGTAGTAAATGGTTTGCGATATAATATTGCTCCATGTATTGCTGTCATCTTTAAGCTGGTACCTGATAGTTTTTAAACCTTCTCCGGCGCTTAAGGTATAGTCCTGATTAGCCGGCATAGGATCTGAACTTATGCCCGTAACCGTAGTTAAAGTGGCCTCACCGTATTTATAGTCAAAAGGCTTGGTATCATTAATATCGCTGCCAAAAAGGCTTAAATTGACGACATTGTTATTAGTAGCGGTGTTTTCGTTGTTGACATTAAAAAATACACGAGGTTTAGTGTCGGTTTCATAAACAAAACCCCATTTAAAAGTTGCACCGCTGCCGCTTTCATAATATTCCACTTTTAAATTATAAGTAGCAGCAGACAGTGTTTTTTTGCCAGTCCAGTAAGAAGTCGGACCCTGGTCCCACCATTTAGCGATTTCCCAGGTAGAACCGTCATTAAGAGAAAACCTTGCGCCATCATCAGTATGCAAATAAAAATAATAATCATTTTTAACCGGAACAGTGAGTGTAGCAGTCGCTCTCATAGAAAAATTATCAGTAACCAGAGTGTGAGTAACCGGATCTTCAATACCTTCACCGTCGGCCCAGTTAAAGCAAAGATCTCTCATTGTAACCGTTTTTATGAGATTCGTCATGGTTTTATCGGAATAAAAGTTAACCGTCCAGTTGCTCACCGTTTGAGCGTTAACACTCCCTAAAAACGCAAAGATAACAAAGGTCAAACTTAAAATGACAATATTTATAAGTTTAAATGCCTTCCGGCCGGATTGTCTCTTCATACAACTTCCTCCCGCACTAATCAATCTATAAAAAAAATATTCACAATTCAAATGCCCCGTACGGGGCGGTTTTTAATGTTCGAAAAATATCGCGTTTTAAAAGGACGCAATACCCCGTTTGGAAATAAGCAAAAATCAAGCCAAAAATATTGTTTTTATTGAGATATCAGATACAAATCAGGCGGGAGTAAGGAAAATTAAGACCGGTAACCCGACAGGATAAAAATTTACTTATATACATAACAGATAGCGTGTATAAAATTATACAAAACGGTCAGCGGTTGCTATTTTATAACTTTGGGCGGCATGACGCCCGAAGCGGCGGCAAAAAAGCCGAATGGCATGATATTTCAAATTTTTATTTACATTATGCAATCGCCGTTATCGGAATCAAGCATAAAAACATCTAAAATACAAGTGTTAAATTTTTAACAAACCGGAATTTTTAAAAATTTGATTACAAATGGCAGGTAAAACTTTGCTGACGCTTTTCCATTTTATGCGGGTAAAAAAAATTAACCAAATATAATGCGGTGTGACGCTATGTTGACATCAGGCGAATAGTCCTCAAAACAGTCCGCGAATAATTGACTTTACGCCAATAATCTGATATAATATGATTTTAGAGGTGAATTATGCCTGAAATTTCAAGATTTTTTGGTATCATCATAACAATGTATTTTAACGAACATAATCCGCCGCATTTTCATGCGCTTTATAACAAATATGAAGCCCAATTCGATTTAAGCGAAGGTGCTTTTTTTAAAGGGGCTTTACCTTCGAAACAGGCAAGATTGGTCCTGGCATGATACGAAATTCATAAAGATGAGTTAATGCGTCTATGGGAAAACAAAGAATTTAATAAAATCAAGCCTCTTGAATAGGAGGAACTGTTATGTTAAGACCTGAACTTTTCCAGGTCGTTGCGGCCGACGATTATAAAGTAAAACTTTATTACGATAACGGCAGGATTAAGTTATACGACTGCCGCTGGATTTTATCGCAAAAAGGCGTTTTCGATAAAATTAAAAGCGTCGATAACTTCAAAAACCTTTGCACCATAATGAACGGCACGCTCGCATGGGATATTTCCGGATGCCGCGACCCTTATAATTGCATCGATATCTGCCCCGACACGGTATATGATGAAAGCGAAGAAATCAAAAATGAATTCCGCACTTAAAAATAAAGAAAAAGCATAAAGAGGAGACCAACATGAATTATAAAGAAAGAATAACGGCAAGTCCATCCGTAATGCTTGGCAAGCCGACAATAAAAGGAACTCGAATCACCGTCGAACTCATATTAAAAAAAATGTCTGAAGGCATGGAAATAAAAGAATTGCTCGAGGCTTATCCAAATATAACCCAGGAGGATATTTTTGCCGCCCTCGCCTACTGCGCGGAAGTAATGTCTCAGGAGGAATTGCTTGCTTCATAAAATTGTAGCCGACGAATCGGTCAATTTTAACATAGTTAAATACATAATTGCCGAAAAGTTCGACGTTATTTCGATTCTAAAATATCATAGTGGAATACCGGATTTACAGGTTCTACAAATTTCTATCGATAATAAAGCGATATTGATAACTGAAGACAGCGATTTTGGAAAATGGGTATTTTCACACAACCGGAAACCTTTTTGCGTAATATTTTTAAGATATAATCAAGTTGAAATAGACCGTATTAAAGAGCATTTAATCAAAATTTTAACTTTAAAAATCGAACAACTAATAAATAAATTCATCGTAATAACTCACGAAAAAATAAGAATTCGCGAAATCGTTTAATTATGCATAATCAAAGATATTAATTTATTTTTTTACAACATAATGAACGGCACGCTCGCATGGGATATTTCCGGATGCCGCGTTCCCTATAACTGCATCGATATATGCCCCGATACCGTTTACGATGAAAGCGAAGAAATCAAAAATGAAAACCTGGAAGCCGCTTTAAATTGAAAAACCTTATTTTAGGCGAATAATGTCAAGGCGAATAATTGACTTATTTTCAAAAATCAGCTATAATATTTACTGTAGATGTAACCTGCATTCGACGTTTTTATATCTAAATAATATAGCGGAGGCGGACATTATATGTCAAAGCAGATTTATGGATTTCTATCCGATTTCGTTTTTAAATATGTTTTCGGGCGACCGCAAAACGCGCCTTTGATGTCGCATCTTTTAAACGCGCTTCTCGAACGGCCGAATGA
>DIVV01000031.1 GCA_002423385.1 bacterium UBP16_UBA6123 | reverse complement strand
CTTTCTTTTCCCCCATCCCGGTCTTAGCGGCCTTACCGGTCTGATTTTACTTATAAAAAGAAACGCCGGCTTAAATTAAAGGCGGCGTTTCTTTGGGGATATGCGGCGCGGATGAGGATTTAAACCGTGTCCGCGCGTTTTATTATTTTAGCGCTCGATAAAATACAGACTTACGATTTTAAACCGTAGTTTTCGATATTTTCATCGGCGAATTTTTGAATGCTGGCTAAATGTGCTCTTGCATCGTCGTTATCGGCGAAGAGGTGTTTGAAGCGGCCCTGCATTTTAAGATATTCGGTTACCGGTTCAGGCGTGATTTTGCGCACGTTGGTCACTTTGCCATTTTCCCATTCTACGAGCGGAAAAATACCTGTGGTAACTGCTTTTTTAGCGATTTTAATAGTGAGGCGGCTTTCTACTTTCCAGCCGAGCGGGCAGGGAACTAAAACGTGTAAATACTTCGGACCTCTAATGCTGAGGGCTTTTTTAACTTTATTTTTAAGGTCCATGTCGAAGCCGACCGTAGCGGTTGCTACGTAAGGAATTTCGTGAGCCACGGCGATTTTAGCCATATTTTTCTTGCGCGTCGGGTTGCCGTAGGAAGCTTTACCGAAAGGCGAAGTGGAAGTAGAAGTGCCGAAAGGCGTCTGCGAGCTTCTCTGAACGCCAGTGTTCATATAAGCTTCGTTATCGTAGCAGATATAAAGAACATCGTGTCCGCGTTCGAACATGCCGGAAAGCGACTGCAAGCCGATATCGGCGGTGCCGCCGTCGCCGCCCTGAGCGATGACTCTAATTTCCTGATCGCGGCCCATGGCCTTTAACGCGGCTTCGATGCCGGCGCCTACGGCCGAGCTGTTTTCGAAAAGCGAGTGTACCCAGGGAATTTCCCATGCCGACTGCGGGTATCTGGTCGTAAAAACTTCGAGACAGCCGGTGCAGTTAGCTATCATCGTATTCGGGCCGGCAGCGTCTACAACCATTCTTGCGCCCATCGATAATCCGCATCCCGCGCACGCGGTATGGCCGGGAGCTAATAAGTGTTTCTTCTTATCCATATATATCATTTCCTCCATAATTAATTCGATTTAATGTGATTGATTATATCGTTTTTAAGTAATCGTCGCCGGCCTGCATATATTTGTGGTCGAGTTCGACGAACTGCGAATCCTGAACTTTTACATTCGCGAAATTGCCAACGATATCGGTTATCGTTTTGATGGTGATATCGCGGCCGCCGAGGCCTACTATATAGCTGTTGACTTTAGGCGTGGTAGTGTTGCCGTAAAAAGCCGACCTGATTTCGGTAGCGAGTATTCCGCCCGCTCCGACCGAAGATGCGCGGTCGATTACGATAACATTTTTGATATTTTTAAGGCAATCGACTATGGCTTTTTTCGGGAAAGGCCTGAAGGTACGGACTTTCATTAAACCGACTTTTATGCCGTTAGCTCTCATTAAATCGATGGATTCTTTGATAGTGCCTACAACCGAGCCCATGGCTACTATTACGGTTTCGGCGTCTTCCATTTTATAAGTATCGATGAAAATACCGAACTTGCGTCCGAATTTAGCTTCGAATTCTTTTGTGACTTTTTCAATAACAGCGAACGAATTTTTCATCGCTTCTTCGAGATTGTAGCGGACTTCCATATAACCGTCTTCGCCGACCATAGAGCCGAAAGTTATCGGGCGTTTTACGTCGAGATAATGCTGCGGTTTATAAGGCGGCAGAAATTCGTTTACTTCCTGCTGTGTGGGCATATCTACAGGTTCGAAAGAGTGCGTGAGGAGGAATCCGTCCATATTGACCATAACTGGAAGGCGGACTGAATCGTCTTCTGATATTTTATAAGCCTGATAATGCAGGTCGGCCGCTTCCTGGTTATTTTCGGCATAAAGCTGGATGAAACCACTGTCGCGAAGGGCCATTGCGTCAGAATGATCGGTCCAGATGTTGATTGGCGCGGAGATTGCGCGGTTAGCGCAGGTGAGAACTAAAGGAAGTCTCATGCCGGCCATGTTAAACAATACTTCAGACATTAAAAGCAGGCCCTGCGAAGTTGTAGCCGTATAAGCGCGGGCGCCGGTCACTACGGCGCCAAGGCAGACCGACGCCGCGGAAAATTCTGATTCCACGTTTACGAACTGGCCTTTAAATTCGGCGTTGGCATACATCTGTGAAAGGTCTTCGACTATATGCGTCTGAGGGGTTATCGGATAAGCCGATATTACGTTGGGATTGCACAGAACGACGGCTTCAGCGACCGCCATCGATCCTTCTATATATTTTCTCATTTCTAAAATGCCTCCTAATAGCGATTATTATTCTTTAAGATAGGGCCGCGGGCATTAAGCCCATTGCGCACCCGCCCGTGTTATTTTTCTTCGGGAACCATATCGATATCTTTTACAGGGCATTCTTCAGCGCAAATTCCGCAGCCCTTGCAATAATCGAGGTCAACGTTGAATTTCTTTTTATCTTCCTGAAAAATAACGCCCTCAGGACATATTCTTTCGCACATTGTGCAGCCGGTGCATTTATCGTGTTTGTAAACCGGCCTGATATTGCGCCAGTTACCCGTTTTATTATTTCTTGAAGAACCCGGTTTAAGAATTGCTCCGTGATTTAGACTCATTTTTGCCTCCTTTAACTAATTCGTATGCTTCTTTAGCGGCCATTACATTCTTTCTGGCTACTTCGCCTTTAAATCTTTCGTTAATGGCTTTTTCGATTCCTTCGAAAGGTATCTGGCCGGAAGCGGCGGCGAAAGCGCCCATAAGTATTGTATTAGCTATGGGGCGGCCGATGACGCGTTCGGCTATTTCCCATGCGTCGAATGTTATCACTTTGCACTTGGTGTCAAGGTTTAACTCTTCGGCCGTTTTTTTAGTGTTAATTATTACCACGCCTTCCGGTTTTAAACCCTGAAGCACGGGCACGGTAGCAAGCAGAGTGGGATCCTGAACGATTACGTAGTCGGGAGTATAAATCTGCGAGTGGATGCGAATTTCTTTTTCATCGATCCTTAAAAACGCTCTAACTGGAGCGCCCATACGTTCGGAGCCGAACGCCGGAAACGCCTGGACGTATTTGCCGGAGTTGAACGCCGCAAAACCTAACAATTCGGCTGCGGTAACGGAACCCTGTCCGCCGCGGCCATGAATCCTGATTTCGATCATTAAAACAACACCTCTTTATTTTTAGTTGGACTTTTCTTTGTTGACGGGGCCGCCTGTCTTTAAAAACCCTCATTTATTGGAGCGATAATATTAAACGCGTCCGGCCCATTCTTAAATACACATTATTATACCACAGGCATAAGGTTTTGTAAAGAAATATATCTTAAAAAGGTGAAATTTATAATAACTTGTGCTGTTGTGCGAGGAATCTTATTTTTGTTTTTTACGTGACAATTTGTGTGGTAATTTATATATAAATATACGCAAATTTATCTTGATATAATTTCCTGTTTGTAATATAATCAAATTTATAAAATTTATAAAATTTTTATGAGATGGTGATCTTTATGAATGATAATGAGCAGCTCAATCCGGTTTTAGCGGGACTCGCGCTCCTGCTTCTTGTCTTACTGTGTTTATTCACTTATTTCGTGGCTTTCGGACGCCACAGTTATACTCACGAGGCCAAACCTTTCGACGGTTTCACCTATACAAAAACCACTCAAAAAGACGGTTCGATCGAACAGGCGGTCTTTTCGGCCGGCACTCCCGGCGGCGCGGCTCCCTTTGAAGCCACTCATAAAAAAATCGATTCTCCTAAAGACGGCTTTATTTATAATCATTTTGAAACGGTGGCCGTCGTTCTGCCTAAAAATCGTTTTTCGCCGGTAGCCGCCGTGCGCAACGCTCATTTCACATGGGACGATTCGCCTTATTATAAGGCGCATACGGCCAAAATGGCTCCTATGGCTCGTTCTGATTTCGATAAATACGTCGAAGAAAAACTTATGACTAAATTAGACGATATAGATTTTAACCATGAAATAATGCCGCTGATGCGTCAGGCGCAAAATCATTCGGGCATAAATAACGCCGCTGAAATGGTAAAAAACGGGCAATACGACGAAGCGCTGAAAAATTTACGCGATATAGCCGGCACTACTGACAATCTTTGCGTCAGGTCGGCGGCGCTTTCGCACATAGTCAATATTTACAGGCTTACCGGCGACAGCGTCCAGGAAAAGCGCGCGTGGGGCGCGCTCGCCGTCGTAAATACGCAGTTTTATATGAAGGCTTTTCCAGATAAGGTGAACGCGCTTAAAAGTGTTTCTTCCATCGCCGGTGATGCGATCAATCGTTTCAAAAACGATAAGCCGAACCTTAATTTCAAGCTGCCCAATAGAGATTTTTAATTAATTTATAAAGGATTGGTATTTAATGATTGAAATTTTATTAAAATTATTCGCGGCTTCAGGCGGGCGTTTTGCAAGAATGAAAAACTCGCGCTATTCTACCGCGCCCGGGGCGGACCGTCGCGGCATGGCGATACCGCTCGCGCTCACGGCGGTTTTTATAACCGGTATTCTCGCCTTCTTTCTGGTAAGTTATCAGAGCAATCAGGACGCGAAAACCTTTCATATAGTTAACGTCGAAAAATCCAAACTTGTGGCTGAAGGGGCTATCAGCGCGGCTATTTATCATATAGGCACGCAAATGAACGATTTTAACAACGTTAATCCCTTCCAGTTCATAAAAGATATCGTTAAAATATTTAGTAACGCCGACGCGTCATGGTTTGCGCGCCTTCGAATCCCATCGCTTATAGCGGGGGCCGGAACGACGGCCGGTTCATATATACCGGGCACCGAGTTATCGCTTACGGTATCCCCCGATATGGTCCTGCCGAAAGACTGGTATAAGCAGACGCTCGATATTTCAAAACTTCCGGGCGTGGCCTCGCAGATTAAGAAAATGGGCGGCGATGTCAATAAAACAAAGGTGAAATGCGTTATCGAACTTCGTGAAATGAAGCCGATTATTTCAGATAAAGGCCATGTTTTATGGGCGGGCGCTAAATTCGACGACTCGCTTCATAATTATGTAAGTAAGTTAGGCGATCAGCTTTTTGATTTTCTGGGATTGAATAAGCTGGTTATAGATATCCCGGTCGGCAGTATGGCGGCGAAAATAGTTTCGGACTCCGCTCCTACGCCAGTCAATACGCTTTTATCATTTATAACCGATTCCCTTAAAGACACGCTTAAAGTGCTCGATATTCATATCGATATCAGCGCCATGCTAAAAAAAGCGCTGATGTCGGTGGTTAATCAGATTCATGTTCCCGATATCAAGCCTATAACCGGCAATATAGTTATCGAAAAAATGGCGACGCTTTTTTTCAGATGCAGCGTCGAATTCGTTCCTGCCGGCAGCGGCATCGCTTTTAAAACCGATCTCGAAGCGTCGCGCGATATCAAAATAATAGATATGGCGGCGGCCAATCCGCTTTACAGCTTTTACTGGCTGAACGGCGAAAAGAAAAAATATTCGGCGAACGACTGGGGCTTTAATCATAAAGGGATGTTCAAACTCAATAACATAAGCCTCGATTACGGCTATACCGGCCGGTTCAATTTCCCCGACGATATAGTCAATTTTTTTAAAGGCACTTTTAATTCACAGATCGTAAGGTTTCCCGGATTGTGTTATATCGGCGGCCCTGAGCAGCAGCAGATTCCGACCGGGCTTAACGACCTGCTCCTGATTTATCCGAAATATATGCCGGCTTTTAAGATGATATTCGGCCCTGTCGGAACGGTGCGTACTTATATGCCGACGACTTTTATTCCCGACTTTCCGGTTGACGTAGCGGTGCTGCCGTCGTTTATGCCGGCGTTTTCGATAGGTTTTTACGCTATCGGTCATCTGGTAGTCAGCGCCATCGACGGTATGCTTAAAAAGCCTAAAGTGAGGCTTTTTGGCGACTGGTGCCTTTTTCCGACCATGAAATTAAGAATCGACGGCAATGTGGCTAAACAAATAAGAAGCATGAAAGGCGTAATATTTACCGTGCCGGTTCCTTTTCCGCCCTGCACGCTTAAATTCGGCGGTTATTATTACAACACCGAAGTTTACGGTTATTCCTATTCGTTTTATGAAAAACCGGCCGAGGCTAAAGTTGACGGCATTATCGAAAATATATACGAACCCGATCAGTATCAGAAAAAAGCCAGCCTGGTTTATGCTAACGGCGAGGCGTTCAATAACGACTCTTCGCTGCGCGACGAAAACAATGTAATTAAAATCAACGGCGTTATTTACGTTAACGGCGATCTTACGCTTAGCTCCAGCAAAAGTTTTTACGGTGCCGGCCAGCTTGTCGTTAACGGCAATCTTACCATTAAAGGCAACGTTTTACACCTTCCGATGTCTAAAGATCGCTTTAACGGCAGTGAAGTCGTTCACGGCGAGGGCGGCCGCATGGTCCCTTTCGTCATAGTATGTTTTAAAAAACTCACAATATCGCCCGGTTCGCAGGCGCGCATAATGGCCCCCGTTTACGCAAAGGAAGGCATTGAAACCAGCGGCGCGGCTTCGCATATAATAGGCAATTTAGTCTGCGATAAATTCGATCCGCGTAAAATAAACGCCGACCTTACCATCTGGTACACTCCCGAAATTACGACCAGCTCGTTTTTAAGCCTGATACCGCACGTCGGCCGTTTCGCACCCGACCGTTATAGAGCCGTTCTAGCCGAACAATTCAGCACTTATAAAATCAACAGGGTAGAATAAATATGAAGGTGATTGAAATGAACGATTTAAAAAATAATAAAGTTTATATTAACGCTTTAAGCGGGTATTCATTTTTAGAAGTAATGATCGCGCTCGTAATTCTGGCTATAACTATAATACCGTCGGTAAATTTATTCGGTACGACCGTAAAATATACGATTAACATTCACGACATCCAGGTCGGCATGCGTTTAGCCCAGGACGCGCTCGACCACTATAGCGTTTGTTCCTTTCCTGAACTGCGTTCGGTGCTGAGCGGAAATTCCGAATCCAAACTTTTGCCGGAAACCGGCCAGACCGAGGTCGTTACTTCGCAATTCGGGCAGGGCCATAAAAACATCAATAACGAATACGACAAATTCAAACGCAGGGCCGTTTTAACAAAGTTGGACTCGAGCGACGATATGCTTATGATAGAAGTAAACGTGTGGTGGTACGAAGGCGATTTTTTATCGAAAAAAACGGATCAGCGCTATATAACGCTTTCATCGATAGTCCATCGCGATTTTGTTTTATAATTAAAGGTTTAGAAAAAAGAAAAAAAGAAAAAAGAATAGATTAGAAAGTAAGAAAAACCAAATAAAAATAAAATAAGAAAAAGCTAAAAACTAATAAATTAAAAATAAAAATGTTAAAAAGAAGGTGCTTGACAGTGAGTATTAATATTTATTTTTCCAGGCGGGCCGTAAAGGCGTTCACGCTTATAGAAACTCTTCTTGCGTTTACTATTTTAGTTATGGTGTTTAATATTTTTTATTTTTACATGCAGTCGCAGAACCGCCAGATAATGACGATAGTGCAAAAAAACGAAGTCGAGGAGCTGGCAAACCTTGTTATGCAGTACCTTTCAAACGATATTAAATCGGCCAAACGCGGCACGGTCGTAATTACTCCGTCATCGCTTACCCTCGACAGGTTTATCGAAGAGGAAAAAGACACTAAAAAATCAGCTCAGCTCGCTCTGACGAAAGTAGAATATCTTTATGACCAGTCAAAGCAGCAGTTGGTCAGAAACGCGAGTATGTATGATCCGGGCTCTTACGACGGCGCTTCTGACACTTTTAAATCGGCGCCTAAATTAAGCGAAACAAAAACATTTAACCGTGTAAGCTCTTTTGAAATGAACAAAATTCCTATGCCTCCGATAGTCGGCGTATCCGATATGAGCAAACATATGCTCGGCGTCGAAGCTAAGGTAAGTTCCGAGGCGCCTAACGTATTAACGCACGTATCGCAAAAATCTTTCAAGGAAGACCAGGTTTATATACGCGATGAAGTGGCGTTTAAAAATCAGCCGTTCTGGAACCAGAACCCCAAATATACCAAAACGGGAATTCTGGGGCTAAAATTTACCGATCCGCTTACCATAAATCTTTCACAGACGGAATTACTCAACTGGATAAATTCCCTGAAAAAAGCTTCGAATGTAAGACTTGCTTTCGAGGATATAAATAACCAGATCATGAACGGCCTTTCAAAAGCAGCCCTGGCTAAAGTGAATCCGCTTTATAGTAATTTTATGTCGCGCATCGAAGGTGAAGTTAAAAGTAAAGCCAAAGATCTATACATAGACAAGGCCGCTCAGGAGTATGCCAATAAAAAAGAAAATATCGTAACGGCGATGCTTTTGAAAGATTACATACTCAGCAGGAATTCTTCCGACTGTCAGGCGCTTAAAAATCGCATTATAACAGGCGCGCTCGATGACGCTGAGATCAAGTCTCTCGTTAAAAATAACGCCGAAAAGTTGAAAAAATACGGTATACTTACCGCCGCGGATATTTCGGCCATCGACGATGCAACCTCCAGCGTTCAGATTATTTCGAAGGTATCCAATCTAATTTATAGTTCCAAAGCGGAAATGCCGCATTTGATATTTAAATTCGTTGAATCGCTTTCTCTCACATTCGCCAACGACGTTAAAAAACAGCTATGCGACGCGATCGACGTGAACGGATATGTCCAGAAAAAGATAGGCGAAGCCATAGATCCGGCTATCGACGGATTGTTAAGTATTCTCGGCGTTAAAGCCATTATAGATGAATTCGACAAAGAAGGCGAAATTGGCGAAATTGCTAAAATAGCCATAAGAAGCGCGGTCAATAGTTTTAAAAGCTGGCTCAAAGATCAGATAAACCAGAAACTCGGCGAGTTTACCAAAACCCTTTTAGATACGGTTAAAAACAGCGTCACGCAGAATACTTCCGGCGGAAAAACAAAGGAAGACATCATAAAAGAGCAGCAGCAGAAGTCTATCGGCGACGATATAGGCGGCGCGGTCAACGATATGTTCAGCGCGGTGATAATCGTTATATCGAAAAATCTTCTGCTGGGCAATAAATTCGACGAGGCCGGACAGGCCTTCGTTAATTCGGGGGCTAAAGACTATTTATCGAGCGCCTTTAAAGATTTCTCTTATAATATTTCCAACGTTTTAGATAAGAGCGAGCAGGAAGCTATTAAAAATGACGAGCAGGTAAGGCGTATCGAGAAGATAATGACTAAATAAATATTTTATCTTTTTGAAAAGTGGCAGCCGCAGTAATTCTGGCGATATATCGAATATTTTTTGCAGTAATCGATGCTGCTTTTAAAGCCGTTATTTTTTTTGAAATCGAATTCGATAAGGCGGATGGCGTTATTATATCCGGCGGCGATTTTACGGCCGAGCGAATTAATCAGCGCGACATTTTTGTGCGGACTGGTCGAAAGCGTAGTTGCCACGAATTTATAGCCGCCGGCCGCCGCGAATTCGAACGCCGCCGCAAGCCTCATTTCAAAACATTTAACGCAGCGCGCGCCGCCTTCAGGCTCGTTTTCCGTGCCAGCGACATATGTTAGAAATTTGGAATATTCGTCATTTCGAATAAATAACCGGAATTTAAATGTTTCGGATATTTTTTTAACTTCGCCGAGCCTCTTTTCGCATTCGGCTTCATCAAATATATTGGGATTGTAGAAAAAAACATCGTAATCGATTCCAGACGCGCTGAATTCGGGTACGGGCGAAAGCGCGCAGGGCGCGCAGCAGGCGTGAAGCAATATTTTAGAGTCTATTTCATCGGTTATATTGAATTTATTCAGCATAATTTAGTTACGATCAGCTTAATTAACACTTTAAATAGATGACTTTACACATTCTATCGGGCGGCCTGACTGCCCGGTTTTGACGGCGTTGAAGTTATAGCGGCAATTAATGTCCGTTTACAGGGCCGATTCGTTGATACATATCTGTTTTAAATTGTACATGATTCCTTTTTCGAAAAGAGAGTAATAAAAAGAATCGTCGGAATAGCCTGTCACTTCATCTATCCACAAAATATCGCCGGTTTCGCACCGCGTTACTTTATAGCGAATGCGCGCGTCATAGCGGTCATTTCGGGCAAGGTCGCGCCTGTCGCTTGCAGTCATTTTTATATTGAACTGAAAATGCTTTGAAACGGTCAGATTATAAAAACTTATATCGATAATCGCGTATATAGAGTGTTCGTCGTTGAGTTTTTTCATTAATTCGGGAGTCAAAATTTTTATTTCAGCGCTCGAACCGCTCAAACCGAGAGTTTTAAAAACCGTTTCAGCTTCGCTCTGAGTTAAAAGATTGATTCCGTAGGTTTTATAGGCTGCGCGAATTTCGTTTTCAATGGAAGCGGCGGCGCTTTCTTTTTCGCTTCCGCCGTATTTAATTTCAGCTTCGAAAAAAATGGGGGTCTTTAATATAACCCTGATTTCGGATGTTCCGCCGTTTGGCGCCGCGGGCCGCCCTTCGCTGATGACCGAAGACGAAAGAACGCAGAAGCGTGAGGCGGAATCGGAAACCGGATTATAATTTAAGCGCATACAGTCGACACTTTCAGTTTTAAAAAAATCGTGGAAATTGTAATCGGTAGAACTGCAAGCGTAAACGGGCGCGCAGGAAGAAACAATAATATAAGCCGCCATAGCGGATAATATTATGAAAACGCTCCCTGAAAAAAAATGAAAGGCAGTTTTATTAAACGCCATAGCTAATCTTCGCCCCGTTTGTATATTTCCGAAATGACCTCGCTTATCGATTCGGCTTTTTCTTTAGGAATTCCATTTTTGACCATAACTGTAATTACGGTGAACCAGGTGATATCTTTACCTCTTCCTCCGATGAAAGGACTTGCCGTAAATTCTTTAATCTGTTCGATTTTATTTATATGGTTTTTAATTTTTAATCCTGCGCCGGCTTCTTTCGGCGAATCGTATAATTTAGCGGCTTTTAATACGCCGGAATAATCGGGACCATTTTCTAATAATTCATCGAGTTGACGGTTATTTGCGGCTTTTTCAGAAACGCTTTTTTCCACGTTTTTTTCTTCCATGCCTTTGTGCGCCGCCAGGCTGTAATTAACAACGGCCTTTACTTTATTTTTTTTGGCCGCTATCATAACGGCTTCTTTTATGTCTTTACTTATTTCCTCGAATTTTTTCGCGGTTTCATCAGCGGAAAGGTAGTAAGTTTGAAGAAGCGACAGTTGCATTTTTTCGTAAGAGTCTAAAAGCGCCGATATTTTTGCTTTTTTACTTTTTATTTCAATTTCGCCGCTGGTTAAGATAAATTTTAACGTTTCGGTCCTCCGCGCGAGAAGTTTTTTTAATTCACCTTCGTTTGTCGCATTTTGAATTTGAGTATTGAATTTTTCGGTTACCGGCTGGGCTGCGAGTATTCTTTTATGACCAATCGATTTTACTTCTTCTTTAAGCGCTTCGATTTCGTCTTTTATTTTTTTCAGTTCTCCGGCTTTAGCGGCCGTATTTTTTTTAAATTCCTCGCGGCGCTTATTCATAATATCCGAAAAAATTTCGGGAGTGGCCGGTGTTTCGGGCGGTCTCATAAATAAATTGAGTTCGGCGTCGTAATAAACCATGGCCGGATGAAGCGCATAAACCGTGGCTATGTCGATAGTCGCAACAGGCATTTCGTTTATATCATCGCCGTCGTCCGCCGCGTTTTTTTGCTGCGCCGCCGCCTGATTGCAAAAGAACCAACTGCAGGCGATAATGATAAAAAAACATATCATGGTCCGCTTCGTTTTTTGATTCATAACAGAGACCTCCAAAAGAAAAATATACCAAGGCAGGCTATAAGCATACCGCTAGTAATTATACCAGAACAAGGGTTTAAAAACAATGTTTTTATTCTATGTTTTTATTCCATAGATGTTTTTATTCTATAGATTTGTTATTTTATTCCTTCCCTTTTTACTATTTCCATTTTGTTTACCCGGCTGTTATATTTTTAATTTGTTATTGCAAATAAGTAGATAATCTGATATAATTTGCCGTATTATAGGGTATATCATGTTTTCTGGAGGTTGTTTATGAAAAAAAATTATGGTTTTCTCCGTGTGATCATCGTTTTGTTATCAGTGGTGATATTAACCGCAGGGTGGGCCGGTACGGGCAGCGCTCAATCGGCGAAGGCGGCTAACGCTCCCGCTGAAGATGGCGGCGGAGCCTTTATAGCCGCCGTCGATATTTCCATCGTTTACGCGCTTCATCCTTTGATGCAGTATTTTGACCAGAATACCGGATATTTTATAAAACCTCCGAAACAGGCAGTTTCTCATCAGGAGTTTTTAAATATTATTAAAACCAGAAGCGGCGATTTCAAGCAGAGCGCCGAGGGTAACTCCAGCGAGATCAAGCGTTTGAAAACCGAGATTGAAACACTGGTTAAAGAAATAGAAAAACTCGAAAATTATAAAATAACCGAAGCCGGCGTAGTAAACGAAAAGTATGACGCGCTTTTAAAAAGCGCCGAACCCGCTCAACAGACAGCACTCAGCACTCAGCGCGCCGGCGAGCTCGATAAGGTCGAAAAAAAATTTGCCGGCGATATCGGCGATAAAAACAAGAAATTATCGGCCCTCCTCGATTCACAGGAGAAACTTCAGCGCTCGATGCTTAAATCATATTACCTGTCACCCGAAGAAACGGCGAAAAAATTCGAAGAAATAAATGCTGAAATCGGCGAGGCGATAAAGGCGGCGGCTAAAAAGAACGACGTTAAAGCCGTTATAAACCTCAATTTACTTATGCCTGCCAAATCAGAAAAATTTATGGACGAAAAAAATATCGAGGATAAAACAAAAATTAATTCGACTCTCGAATATTTAATATCTAACGGGCCGGATTATTCCAAAATATTAGGCGCGCTGCGCACTTTTGAATCTGGAATGTCGAAAGAAATTATTAGCACGCGCGATAAGCAGTACAGTGA
The DNA here is from genome assembly GCA_002423385.1 of bacterium UBP16_UBA6123. GTDB lineage: Bacteria > Muiribacteriota > UBA9980 > UBA9980 > UBA9980 > UBA9980. The sequence goes on along the minus strand of DIVV01000031.1, from coordinate 16,567 downwards.
GTCCGAATATATTAAAATGCTTCAAAAGATGCAAAAAGACCAGGAGATCGAATCGGCTAAAAACAGTTTCTTCACCAGGGAGTATATAAGCGGCCTCAAACCGGTCCGTAAGTTCGCCTCGAATCCGATCGTATATGGCGGAGTAGATATTACCGAAGCGGTTATCGTGCCGCTTATGATTAAACACGGCGTACCCGCCGAAAAAGCGAAGGCGCTCTACAGAGCCGTTTCGGGCGGCGTTAATTAATTGCGGCGGTAGTTAATTACCGGTTAGCCTTAAGGCTGTTTTATAAAAAAAACATTATATTTTTCAGCAGGGGTTGATAATTTGTTATTTGTTTTATATAATTAAAGTAGGTGGTTAATTATTATTATCATCGGCATGTGTCTTTATGCACATCAAAAAAGAAGGGAAGGTGTTTGTTTATGTTAAGAAACCTTTTATTATTAACATTATTACCCGTTTTTATTTTATTATTTATTGTCGAAGCTCCTCTGGCGGTTAACGCCGCCGATACGGTTTACGGCCGTAACGGCGAAGTTTATGTAATGATAGGGGAGGGCGCGTTTCTCGGCGTTTACGCCAGCCAGAAGCTGGACGGAAACGGAAACCGCGTCACTGTGAGGCCCGACGGCGTCAAGCTGTTCGGCGATCCTACTAAAATGGATAACTATCAGGCTCTTGCGGTCGATCAATTCCGTAACATATACGTTCTTGCGGCTAAACTCGATCCGGGCCTTATCAATATGCCGCCCAACTCGCATTTCTGGGTTGATCCTCCTAAAGAAGAAGGCATCTGCGGCGTCGGCAACGACGGTACGCGCGATTATCACGACGTTTTAAACCACTGCGATACGATGCCCGGCAATCCTCACGGCGGCAGGGGCGTTTCTAACAGAGCCACCGAAAAATACTCGGGCCAGGCCGGCTGGTCTTATCTTAACGGCCAGACGCCCGGCGGCAGCGCTCACAGCACCGGCAACTACGTCGCGCCTATCGTTCCGCCGGCGGCAGATATTGCGGTCTATAACGCTAAATATCCTCAGCGCGCAGGCGGTACCACCAAGCGTATTCCTCTTAATTATTGGTATTGTGGTCACATAAACTGGCTCAGCGGAGCCGGTGCGACCGTTAACTGTAACGCCAGCACGGTCGCCTGGCAAATTAAGTATAATGTAAAAGTTCAGCGCGTTAATTTATGGATAAGCCACTACGTTGACGGCGCATTCGTGCCTGCGGGCGCGCTTCCCGGCCTTCCCACCGATCCGGTTATCACGCCTAACGCGGTAAAAGATATGTTTGAGCCTGTTTTCGATACGGTTAATATGCAATATACCAGCGCCCGCGCCACCATGTGCGGCGAAGCGTTTCATCCGGGTTCCATGAATCCGGTCACCGGAAATATCAATACCGACTATAAAATAGGCTTTACCACAACCGGCGCAGGCAGACGTTACGTTTATTCGTCGCTGCCGTCGCCTAAAATAAGAAAAGGCACTATCAGGCTTACGGCCGGAAACACATTCGGCATTCCGCAAATGGATAGCACCGATTTTAACGCCCTCGACGGAAGTCAGCCTTTGACCGCCCAAACGTTAAGCATGGGCGCCGCGACTAAAGATCCTAACATCGATTACGTTTATACCGCGCCCCTTACCGATCCGAGCGGCTGGGATATTATCGGCTTTGCCGTCGCCGATCAGTGGGACGGCACAGGCGGCGTTCGCTATATGCTGCTTCAGGCCCCCGGCGCGGCCGGTAAAAAATTCGACCCGGAAAGAGGCAAAAAATTAAGATGGGCTAAAATGAACGGTTATGTCGTTGACGCCGGCAAATCCGGTATTATCGATTTGAAAAAAGACGTTAAAGTCGTAGCCGGTGACGGCAGCGGCAGCATCTATTACTTAACCGACCCTCGCCCCGTATTCGACGCGGCGGGCGCCGGCGATGAATTATTACACCCCGATTCGACCGTTTCAAACTTTATTCCATTGCCGACTCCCGGCAAGCCAATCATGTACACGACCAGCACCGGCGGCAAAGAATGGCACTGGAAGCGTAAATTCACGGGTCGCGCCGCTACCGAGCTTTATCAGATAGAATATTACACTAAAACCGAAACGAAACTTAACGATTTCACGGTTGGTCAGCAGGCAGCTTTAGTTCTCGAAGTTTACAACGACGCTGACGCTACCATACTTAAAACCCGTCAGGCAATTCCCGATATAATACCGCCGCCTGTCGCCAGCATTAAACTCGCTCTGGCTACCATTAATCTCGCGGGCCCGCCGACCGGTAATAACGAAAAAATGTGCGTCGATATAGTTTCAAGCAACGTTTCAACCGCAAACCTTGATAGTGTTAAAAGAAAAGATATTACTATGTCAACCCGCGACGGCGGCGTTCTTAAAGAAGTTAAAATCGAAGGCGACGAAATTGAAGAAGATACCCAGTATCGCTGCTATATGGAAAACGCGCCTCCGCAGTTTTCGCCCGATCTTATCAAAAAGAATATTATATCGGGCCTTGTGTTAAAAGATGAAAACGGCAACGGCACCATAGGCGGTTTTGATTACGCTCTGCGTCCCGGAACTGCATGTTACTACTGGCGCGTTGAAATGGTCGAACCTCGTAAAAAACCTATAATTCCCGATCCCGAGTTCAATACGACCACTGTTCCAGCGCGCTCGGTAACCCTTGTTAAAATGACTCAGGCGCCTCCGAGCTGGGCCGGACTCGCGGGCAAAGGAACTCGTTCTCAAAATGTTAACTTTGTAGACGGCTTCTGGTATAGTTCACGCGGCGTTAATGCCGATAAAGTGCCTAATCAGGAAAACGCAGACGCAGGCGAAGCTTTTCCCGATTTCGCTTTTACACCTAAAGAACCCGGCGTTTATAAGGTGAGCCTTGTCGCTTCGGCTAAAAAATGGAATTACGGCGTGCTCGGTTATCCTTCGTATATAACCGACCGTAAAAGCACCGCGGGATGCAATGACGGAACTATTCACTACCTGTTTTTCGACGACGGCGAAGGCGGCGGTACCGCTAAAAACGGCGTTAAAGACGGCGGCGAAGATTATGTATCCGAAAGATATGTAGTCGTTACAGCTAAAAAGACTGAAGTCGATAAATATATAACTAAAATTAAATTTGAGAATCCTGAAACTACGGTTAATGAAAATGAAACTAAAACCTGGACGGTTTCAGCTAATCTTAAATATATAAGAGCTATCGAACACGACAATCCCAATAAAAAAATGGAAACCTATAACGGTATAGGCGTATGGGATTATCCCGATACGGCCGTTGCTGATTGGGGCCTTCCCGCGGTATTCGACCAGGTGGGTGAAAACTACGTAGTAGGCGCTCCGGCGCGGCCGTCTAACAGCGTTAAAAACGGAGCTAATGTCGTTATGGAACCTAAAATGCGTAATTATGGTGAAAAAGCCACCAGTGCGGCTCCTTTTGGTTCGACGCCGCCGGAACTCGCAGGAGTTCCGTTCAATTTAATTTTCGGCACTCCGCCTTCATCCCCAACGTGGGTAGAGGGCGCAGGAACTAACGCTAATCCTACAATTCCGCTTAATAGAGCGGATCGCGGTTGCATCGAATACGAATGGTATCTGGCGGCTGAAGAAAAAGCGGCTACAGGAAGCATTTTCCACGGCGCCGCTATCGACGGCTCGGTTGCTACGCTTACCGATCCGAAAAGGTTCCCGTCAATTTTAATAGCTAAAGGCAGACTTTCAGATGAAAGACAGACGGGGGCGGGTGTCGTATGGAATGGCGGTTATGTCAAAGCCGACAGAGAATTCAACGTAAAAGTAACGCTTAACTACGCCTTTGATATGCCGCTCGATCCGGGCCGCTATTTCCTTTACATCAAATTCAAATATCCTAAACTTAAATGGGAAGGGCGTTCCGAAAAGAAAGACAAAGACGGCAACTTAATGAAAGACATTAACGGTAATGCAATATACGCCTACTACGATTTAGTAAGCGACGGAACGGGTTCAACCGTTTATCATCCCGATAACTGGGAAGCGCTTACCGGCAATGCTAACGAGCCGGCCGGCCTGGCTATTACAGTTAAAGATAAACAACCGCCTCAGTCTTACTTTGTGAGCGACAACCTCTTTTTAAGCGATAGTCCTGATCCGAATAATCCCGTACTCAATCCTAAACCCAATTCAGAACTCGCTATCGCTGCCGGCGCGCTTCCGGCTACCGGCGTTGAATATATCGGCGGTACCACGGGCGATCCATACAGAGGCGTCGTTAAATATAATGTTTGTGATAACAATCCTAACCAGGACCTGGCTTCATCGCTTAAAGCGCTTACCGGCAAAAGCTATAAAGATATCAAACCCGATCCCGCTGGCGCATGGCAAACGATTACAATGACAAAAACCGAAGATAAATACTACGAATTTAACGAGGCTAAGCTTAAACTGGTACTTGAAAAAACTATCCAGCCCAAAGCGGCCGCCCGTCCGGCTGGCGTAGTGCAGGACGTGGTTCCCGTTGACGTTAACGATTATCCCGGTTACGGTGTCGATGCTCCATATAGAATGGCTAAATTCCAGCTCGATAGCCCGCATACGGTAATTACTAAAGATAAAATTCCTTATGATATGACCGGCTCCATTCCTATGTACGCGGCAAGCGTGGATAAAGCCGGAAATACGATAGGCGATGAGAAATTGATAACGCAGGTAAAGAAAGGCATTCCTGACCCATGGCCTGTATCGAGCAAGCATTTCCCGAACGCGCCGGCACGTATAGCCATAGTCGATAACGACGCGCCGTCGCTGCGCTTCTATGCTTTGCGAACTCGCGATAACATTTACCGCGAATATATAATAAACGCTTCCGGTATGCCCGATGCCAACAATCATAATAAACCCGGTTTTCATGATTCTTACAACGATGAGCTCGACTGGGATCCCGCGGTGGCTAATAAACTTAAATTTAGTTCATGGGGCCTCACAAAAGTCAGCGTTAAAGACCACAATTTAGATGGCACGCCGGCTACGCTTGCCGACCAGGGCAATCCCGTTCACGAAATGGCCGAAATGCAGAACAATACCGGAATGTGTACTCAGTACAGGCCCGCCGTTAACGACATCGATATCGGCGTCGGACTGGCCGACGGTAAGACGTCGTATTTAATCAAATTTGGCGGCAAAAATGTCGGCATATCCGAAACTTACAATAAATACTCGCCGACAAATATAGCTTATTACGAGTTTAATAAGATACTGCCGGCAGGTGCTGGTGATTTACTTGAATTAATCGAAGATGCAAGGAGTAAATTTGAAATATCGGTCGTCGATAACGTCGATAACATCATTACCGTTACCAAGCCTGTAATGGTCGCGCCCAACGCTTTTATGGCCGGTAATTGCTATGTCGATACGCTTAATCTCGGCGATCCGATCATGCTCGGCGAAGTTATGAACAGTTGGAAACCGAAGGGCTCGCTTGTAGAAACTTACGGCATATTCAGAGATCCGACTGCGCCTGGTGCGCCTCAGCCGTTCATGTTTATAGCGGTTAAAGATACTTCAGGCAATGCCACGGTTATTAAACTGCCGATTATAATCCGTCACACTCTTTTCAGGCCTAACGTTATCAACGTTGAAACAAGAAGGTCCGAATAAACCGTTGGTTGACTTTAATCGATCGGTAATGATAAATAAATAAATAACGGGGGCTGGCGTCTATCAAAACGGCTGTAAAGCCTGTGGAAGCCGGCCCCTGTTATATGAAGTGTTTTATAAGGATATAAAGAAAGGCGGAAAGTTATAATATGAATAATAATCAAAACCGTATTATGAACCGCATTATGAATCGCATGAAATTTTATCTTCTAATTATGGCCTTTTTAATATTTTCATTATTTACGGCCGTTGAAAATCTTTACGCCCAAAATTTGACGGAAGCTGTGAAAAAAAACGACTATAAGCAGGTTAAAAATCTGCTTGACGATAGTTCGAATATAAATGAAAAAGACCGTTACGACAGTATGCCTCTTCATTTTGCCGTTAAAAACGGCAATTATAAAATAATAAAACTGCTCATAGATAAAGGCGCGGATATTAACGCTAAAGGATATAACGCAGCCGCTCCGATTCATATGGCATCTGAAAACGGCGATTTAAAAACGGTTAAACTTTTATTGGAAAAAGGAAGCGATATTAATTGTAAAGACGGTTGCTACAGCAGGACTCCGCTTTGCTGGGCGGCATCTTTCAACCGCTACAATTTAATTAAATTTCTTATCGAAAAAGGCGCATCGATTGATGAAAAAGCCCTGGGAAACCGCACTGCTTTAATGGAAGCCGTTAATAGCGGTTATTTCAAGGCGGCAAAATATCTGGTAGAAAAAGGCGCAAATATTAAAAATAAAGACTGGATGGGCAATACCGCGCTTCATTTTGCCTGCGCCAATAACGATATTGAAACGATAAAATTGTTAATTAAGAATGGCGCGAATATAAACGAAAAAAATGAAGACGGTAAAACTCCACTTCATTACAGCGCAGACCACGGAAGTTTTCAGGCCGCGGAGCTATTGATTAAAAACGGCGTAAGCGTTAATGAAAAAAGCGGGCATAACCAGACGGCTCTTCATTCCGCGGCGGATGCCGGTCATTTGAATATAGCAAAACTGCTTTTAGATAACGGGGCGGATATTAAACTTGTATATCTGAACGATCTTTTCGCTTCGTGCCTCGGCAAACTAAAAGGAATCGAGTATTATAACGTTTCGCATATTGATAGTAAAACGTTGAGCCGCATACTTGAAGAAGAACATCATAAACATAACAATCATATTAAAGTGGTTAAATATCTCATTGAAAAAGGCGCGGATATTAGCGCGGTTTACAGCACCTGTACGATGGTTAAAGGACGCATGCTGCCTATTCATGTGGCGACGGCAAACGGTAATCTTAACGCCGTAGAACTGCTTCTTCAAAACGGAGCCGATCCCGATGCGCTTACTAATGGCAATGTGCGCTCTCTTTATCTGGCCGCCGGTTTCGGTTATGTTGAAATCGCCAAACTTCTAATTGAAAAGGGCGCGGATGTTAACGCTAAAACGCTAAGAGACAAAACCCCCTTATTTATAGCCGCCGAAAAAGGGCACGCCGATTCAGTAAAACTTTTGCTTGAAAAGGGCGCGGATGTTAATATCGCAAATACGGCAAAACAGACGCCCATGAAGATCGCTGAAATAAAAGGCCATAAAGAAATCGTAGAACTGCTTAAAAATAAAATTAAAAAAGCTGAAACTAAAATTATAAAATAAAATATATTGATTAACGTGAACAAGAAAAAAATAATGCCTGGTGTGTAGATAAGCAAATAATAAAATAAGCAAGCATAATTGATAATTTTCTAGATTACAGGTTTATAGTATTTAATTCGCAAACTGGAGGAAAATAATGAAGAATAAAATTGTTTTTAATATAATATCTTTTATTATGATTTTGAGCGCCGCTATTGTAATTAATATTTCTTCCGCCGCCGACGCTTTCGCGTTGAGTCTATGCGACGGCTGTCCGCTGCAGGAAGTTTGCAGCGATACTACCGAAGGCGTCGAGATTTTATCCTGCGATAACAATGCGACGCCGGGAGCGCCCGCCCAGATGAATAATGCAGCCCAGCTTATAAATGAAGAAGCGGCCGTCGAAACGCAGGAAACCGTTACTGCGCCGGGAGCAACGCTGGAAGCCTCCATGACGGCTTCGGCAACACGGGAAACTGCCGTTACATCGAATGCCGCAACGCAGGAAGCCGTCGTTACCCAGACTGCGCCATTAAATGAATTCGCGGCTTTAAACGCGTATCAAACTACCGGCGAAACTTTTTTAATTATCACGCTGAAAGGCGATAAAACTTTAATAGAAAAGTTTTCACGGATTATTACCGATAAATATGCCATTAAAGAAAATAAGGGCGACGAATGCGATCTGATTATGGCTACCGCCGAAGAACTTACGATTAAAATAAGCAAAGAGACCGAAAAAGATAAACTCGATTTTCTGGAATCGCAGGGCGTTAAAATTTCTAAATAACTATAAACTGGAAACTAACTCGGCTATGCGTTTATATTCGGGTGTTTCTTTGTCTTTTTCAGCCAGGGTGAGCAGCTTTGAAAGCGTTTCCCTGGCATTTTTATTATCTTTAGCTTTCAGATAGGCCATGCCCAGATTAAATAGTATTTCAGGATGGTCCGGCATGGCCCTTAAAGCGCCGTTTAAAACGGTTATAGCATTCGCCGATTGGTTGGAGTTAAGGTAAAGGTTTGAAAGCGCGATATAACCTTCAGGTTTGCGCGGGCTCAGTTTTATGACGCGATCGTAGCAGGTTTTGGCTGCCGCCGCCATCTTTTTATATTCATATACACTTCCAAGAGTGAAATATGCCGGATAAAAATTCGAGTTAAGTTTGACCGAGTTATAAACATAGCGAAACATTTCATCTATATTGTCGAGCGCTTGATAGCAAAGCGCTATCTTGAAATTTACTTCGTAATCGTTGGGATTACTTTTTAAAATCGCCTTGAATTCATCGGCTGCGCCTCTGAAATTACTTATTTGAAAGTATATATTGCCTAGTTTTTCACGCAGTTTTATTTTTTTCGGGTTTTTAAAAGTTAAATCGGCAAGTTCGCTTATTGCATCAGATACTAAGTCGTTTTCTAAAAAACGGTCTGCCGTGCGCAGTCTTATATCGTATTGTTTAGGGTCTAACGATAATGCTTTGTTGTAATATTCGCGCGCGGGCGTCTTTTCGTTAAGGCTTAACAGGCAGTCGGCAAGATAATAATAAGCCAGAGCGTTCGCCGGTTCTTTTTCGATGACGATCTGGAAATGTTTTCGCGCTTCAGTGAAGTCAGAAGCCGACATTACGAGTTTAGCGTATTCAAAGTTGAGCCCGATATTTGCCGGCTCGCTGGCAAGCCCTTTTTTTAACAACTCGAGCGCTTTTGCTTTATTATTTTTGCCTGCCAGTATTTTTGAATATTTAAGCAGCGCGTCGGCGAAGCCGGGAGATATTTCAAGCGCCTTTTCTATAAGAGCTGTGGCATCGTCATTTTTACCCGCCTGTATAAGCTGTTCGGCCTGCTGATTATAGGCGACGCTTAATAATTTTTTAGCCACCGCGTCGTCAGGATTTTTTTCGAGCTCTTTTTCAAGACGCGATATGCTTTCACTGAATTTTAAATCTTTAAGGTAGCCCGCAGCTTCGAGTATATTATTGGAAAGACTCTTTTTGCTTATTTTTTGAACGGGGGCAGCGATTTCCGGCGGCGGGTATTTTAATTCCCACAGCGCGTTAAAAACCACTACGAAGAAAAATAACGCAACCGCGCCCCAACCGACCTTTTTCATACGAGATTTCAGCGTGTCGCGGTAGTTGTCGTCACTTAGTTTTTCGACTAACAACGCATATTTTTCAGAGGCATATTTATAAATTTTTTTAGTGTAAAATACTACTCTGGGCCAAAAATCGTCGGGCGCTAATTCTTCGATTTGCGCCTTTTTTTCCTCAGGAACGACCGGCGGCGCTTCGAGATATCCTATCTTTTTCAAAGTTTCGTTAACCTGGTCTTTTATGATTTTTTCACCGTCATTTTTACACGATTTAATTAACTCAATCGCTTCATCGGTTTTAATCGTAGAAAGAACGTAGATAGCCGAACTTCTTATCCATGGCTTATCGGATGTGATAAGTTCACGCAGGCGCGCCATTACCATTGACGCGACATCTTTACGCGACGCCGAAAAGTTCCACAATGCTTTGCATACGTTAGCTTTTACGCGCGAGTCGTCGTGGAATAATAAACGAGTAAGCCTTTCGATGGATTTTTCGCTGTTGATAGATTCGATCGCTTCGACTGCGTTAGCGGCTATTCGGCTGTCTTTATTTTCGCTGAAGCGGAATAATTTATCGAGGTGGGATTCGTCGCATAACTTTCCAAGCACCGAGACGATCGTCGAGCGGATCAATTCGTCGGTTTCAGTTTCAAAGTCAGAAAATAATTTATCTATTTTGGAACGGTCTTTAATTTTTTCGATTATTTTAATTTTTAATATTTTTTCTCTTGTTTCATCGCTGATTTCATTTATTAATTCATCTTCTTTAACGTTTTGAAATTTGGTTTTGAGCTTTAATATAGATTTTTTAACGTAAAATCTTACGGCTGAATTTTTATCCGCTTTGAATTTAGCCAATATGGAAAGAGCCGATTCGTCGTCGGCATCACCGAGATCGATAACGGCGTTCAGCCTCACTTTTTCATCGTCTGAGGATAGATCCACAAGATAATCGGAAATATTTTTCATAAGCGGCAACCTCGGTTTTTAAGAGAAATTATTAATAAAAAAACTATAATTATGAGAAAAATTTGCGGCTGATTTAATTTTTAAACGGTTAATTCAGTTTCTAAACAATTATCCGGTATCGAAAATAAAGAAATACTTTTTTATATTGACATCTTAAAAAAAAATGTTAAAATATAAACATAAAATAAAACGTTAAAATAAAACGAAAAATACGAACGCCGAATAAAATATATTTAAAAAACAATATTAATAAAGTAGCTATATTATAATAATAACACAAATTTGCTATGAATGTAAACACCGATTTTAAACTTATAATTAAATTTTTAATTTTTATATTAATTTTAAGCGCGCCGGGCGCCACGCGCATTAAAATTTGTTGTGCCGCGTCTGAATTTCTTGACAGAATTAATGCGCCGCTCAGTTGCGCGCGCGTCAAAAAAAGAATTATATCCGCGCTAGAACTGTATATTGTCGATAATAGACTGCCTTCAAATTCAAAAGTCAGCGTCAGAGACATTGTGTCGTCTAAATATCTTAAATACGAATTAGTCTGTCCTGAAGGCGGCCGCTATTCGTTTACGCCTGAAATGGCCCTTGAATGTTCGAAATGCGATAAAGCCGTTAAAAGCCAAAACGAAGCGCAAGGCGAAACTTTAGAAGTCAAAGCGGCCGCGGCGGCAAAAACCGATGCTACTTTAGAAACTAAAATCAATAAATATCTTGATATTGACGATCTCGAGTTTTTAAATAATCCTCAAAAAAGCGCTGTAGTTGCCGAAGAAACAGTTGAAAATAAAACTGGAAAAACTAACGCTGCCGCCGGTGATAATTTTAAAAATGTTCCGGGCGCGCAGGAAGACGAAACATGGAACGGCGGCGAAGAAGACGCTTCAGAAGAGGCCACGGCGGGGGAAGAACAAATCAGCATAAAAGAAAATTCTAATATAGGCAAAGGCGCGCGCGACTTTCACGATGAAGCGATAGAACACGCGCGCCGCGGCGAAGTAGATAACGCCATAGAAAAATTCAAAAAGGCTATCGAACTGGTGCCCGATTCATTTACATATCATTATAACTACGGCCTTTTTCTGGCTAAAATCGAAAGCTATGATCTGGCCTATATCGAGTTTCAGCGCGCCATGCGCTTAGATCCTCAAAACGTCAAAGTGAAGACGATGATCGAAAAACTGAAAAAAGCCATTTCGGCAAATTAAGGCAAATTAAATAATTGCAGGATAAACAATCAACCCGAATAACTATATAACGAACGGCAGATTTATCCTTGTTTTTTCAAGTAAAAACGGTATGTTTTTATTTATAGGGGAATTTTTAAGCATAGGAATTACGGGCTTGAATCTCTTATTTACCGTTTCGATCGTCCCTATGATTTCAGTTTCAAGTAAATATTTCGATTTCAGCGTCGGGGCGTCTTTGAGAGTGGCCACTAATATGCTTCCTTTGCGTGTTTTAAGCATCATTACGTTGTAGCCGGCGCCCTGTATTTTCAGTTCGGCGAAGTAGCGCCATTCGGTGACCTGGCCCGAAACAAGCACCGCCTCGCCGTCTAATTTAGATACATTTTTTCTTATCATTTCGGCGTCGTAGATTACGCCGAAACGCAATATGGCCCATATTATCGCGCCTAATACCAACCCCGTCGTCATTATCTTTCCGACGAATCCATCCATAAACCCTTTATTGCCGGTGGTTTTATAATTCATGCTTAAATTCATTTAACTCTCCATTATTTTTAGTATTATTGCCGCTTTATTCACTTCTTGCTTTCAACCTGGACTAAAGCGTCAGTCGCTAATTTATAAAAATTAGATTCTTTCGGCTCTATTTCGAGTATCTTGGTGAATATTTTTTTTGATTTTGAAAGATCATCGCCTTTATTACGGTTGAAATAAACTATGCCCAGGTTATAAAGCGCGAAAGTGAACCCCGGATTAATTTCAACGGCTTTTTCAAGATAGCCGGCCGCTTCGTCTAATTTGAGGCCGTTCATAAGAGCGAAACCGATATTGTTATAGGCATATACATGCGACGGATTGAGCATGATCGCCGCTTTATATTCAGTAAGCGCGCGGTCGGTAACGCCGGTTTTGTCGTATAAGACGCCTAGATGATAATGCGCTTCGGCGTAAGCCGGATTAGCATGTATCGCTTTTTCGTAATATTCTTTGGCTTTTTTTCCGTCGCCCGTTAAATAATAAATATGGCCGAGTTCATCGTATGCCTGAGCGTTTTTGGCGTCAAGCTTTATCAGGTATTCGCAAAGACTGATCGCGTCCTGATATTTAGATAATTTTTTATAGCAGTCGATTAAATTTATATTAAAAGTTAAATTTTTAGGTTCGATGGATATGGCTTTTATTAAAATTTTTTCAGCTTCTTCAAAATTGCCCTTAAGTATGAGAATCATTGCCCAGTCGTTGAAAGCCGCCGCAAAACCCGGTTCGAGCTCGACCGTTTTTTTAAAATATTCGATTGATTTTGAAGCGTCGTTTCTGGCTAAATAAACAAGGCCCATATTGTATAAAGCTATTACCTGCACGTTACGCGGGCCTTTTAACGCTTTATTGAAATTTTGCGAGGCTTCATCGTAATTAGCCTGCCTTAAACTAAGAAGACCGAGCGTGTTATAAGCCGTGTAGTTCGACGGTTTTACGCTTACGGCTTTTTTCAGGCATTCCTGGGCTTCTTTTAAATTGTCGAGCCTGTAATGAAGTTCGCCGAGAGTCGAAAGCGCTTCTGAAAATGACGGATTTAATTTCACGGCTATTTTAAGCGCTTTAATGCCGTCCTGAAAATTTTTAAGGCCGCTGTACGCCAGGCCTAGATTATAATAAGCGGTCGGCGAGCTCGAATTTAAAAGTAAAGCCTGTTTCAAAGTGATTACAGCCCTGTCATAGTCGCCTTTGCGGCACATGATTATTCCGAGATTTTCATAAGCGTTGGAGTAATCGGGATCTAGCTTTAATATTTCTTCGAACTGCTCGAAGGCTTTGGCATATTCGCCGAGAGCCATATACACGGCGCCTAAGTTATTGCGCGCTCTGATATTTTTTGAGTTCATCCCGATGACCTTCAGATAAACGCGCCTGGCTTCAGATAGATCGTTACTTTCAAATAAGGAATCACCTTTTTGTATTAATACTTCGATTTCACTCGTACCGGCAGCATAAGCGCCGCCAGATTTGATTAAAACGCCCCCGGCGGATAACGCGAAAAATAATATAGTTACAAACATAACCCTGTTCATTTAAGCCTCCTGTATAAAGAATAATTATGGTGTCTATGATAACAATAAAATAAAGTCGTTGTCAATATAAAGATGAAAATAAAGACGAAAATATAGATAAAAACATAACCGCGAAAATAATTTTGCCGGTCGGTAAAATTTATTATTGCAATACTGTAACAACTGTTTCAATTTTCGGCGAATTATTATTGCTGAAATGTCCCATTTTTCTACAGGCATTTTTTTACCGATGGCAAGGAGGCGTTATAATGGCTTAAATGCCGTACGGCATGAATTATGCTCCTGATAGTTGCGATGTTTTATAACTTACAGGAGGGATGTATATGATCAGATTGGATAAATTGACCGTTAAAGCCCGCGAAACTTTTGAACTCGCACTAAATTCCGCGCAGAAACACTCAAACCAGGCTATTGACGCGTCTCATTTGCTTTCGGCCATGCTCGAACAAAAAGAAGGGCTATGCGTGCCTATATTCGGGCGCATGGAAATAAATATAAACGATTTAAAGAAAAAAACGGCGGCTGAAATCGATAAGCTGGCAAAGGTTTCCGGCGGCGGCGCTGCGCCCTATGCGTCGGAAGGCATCATGAAAATATTCGAGATCGCCCATGAAGAATCGCTTAACATGAAAGATGAATATATAGCCACTGAACACATTCTTATCGCTTTAATCAAATACGGCGGCCCGGTCTCCACGCTTTTGAAATCTTTTAATATCACCGTCGACAGAATTTATTCGGCGCTTAAAGCCGTCAGAGGCACAAGCAGAGTCGGCGACGAAAACGCCGAAGATAAATATGAAGCGCTTAAAAAATATACCCGCGATTTGACCGAATTGGCGCGCAAACAAAAACTTGACCCCGTTATCGGGCGCGACGACGAAATTCGCCGCGTTATACAGGTATTATCGCGTCGCACTAAAAACAATCCAGTTTTAATAGGCGAGCCCGGCGTTGGTAAAACCGCTATAGTTGAAGGTATCGCCCGGCGCATCGTCTCCGGCGACGTGCCGGAAGGGCTTAAAAATAAAAGCCTCGTTTCCTTGGATATGGGCGCGCTTATCGCCGGCGCTAAATTCAGAGGCGAGTTCGAAGAACGGCTTAAATCCGTCGTTAATGAAATTGAAGAGGCAAACGGCAATATAATACTTTTTATCGATGAGCTCCATACGCTCGTCGGCGCCGGCGCGGCCGAAGGCTCCATGGACGCCTCTAATATGCTCAAACCCGCTCTGGCGCGCGGTTCTCTACGCTGCATCGGCGCTACCACGCTCAGCGAATATAAAAAGTATATCGAAAAAGACGCGGCGCTCGAACGCCGCTTCCAGCCCGTGATGGCTAAAGAGCCGAGCTGCGAGGAGACTATTTCTATTTTAAGAGGTCTTAAAGAACGCTACGAAATACATCACGGCGTGCGCATTAAAGATTCGGCGCTGGTGGCCGCCGCGCGCCTGTCGCAAAGATATATAGCCGATAGGTTCCTGCCCGATAAGGCCGTCGATTTAATCGACGAAGCCGCCTCGCGTCTGCGAATTCAGATCGACAGCATGCCCTATGAAATAGATATCATCGAACGAAGGATAATTCAGTTGGAAATAGA
The DNA here is from genome assembly GCA_002423385.1 of bacterium UBP16_UBA6123. Classification (GTDB taxonomy): domain Bacteria; phylum Muiribacteriota; class UBA9980; order UBA9980; family UBA9980; genus UBA9980. The sequence goes on along the minus strand of DIVV01000031.1, from coordinate 1,340 downwards.
ACGCGAGGCGCTTAAAAAAGACGGCGACGATAAAGACGCGCTCGCCAGACTCGCTATTATCGAAAAGGAAATATCGAATCTTAAAGAAAACTCGGGCGGCCTTAAAATGCGCTGGGAAAACGAAAAAACTATAATACAGAAGATGGGCGCGCTTAAACAGGAAATTGAAAGCGCGAAGCTGGCCGCCGAAAAAGCGGAACGCGAAGTTAATCTGCAAAAAGCCGCTGAACTACGCTACGGAACCATTATTAAACTCGAAGGCGAGCTTAAAACTTTCGCCGACCGTCTCGAAAAAATGAAGGAAGAAGGCCGCATACTCAAAGAAGAAGTCGATGAGCAAGATATCGCGAAGGTCGTTTCTAACTGGACCGGTATTCCGGTTACTAAAATGAGCGAATCCGAAACTAAAAAACTGCTTGAAATGGATGAGCGCATGCGTCAACGCGTCATCGGGCAGAACGATGCGGTTTTTGCCGTCAGCGATACCCTTACGCGCGCGCGCGCCGGGCTTAAGCCGCCAAACAGGCCGCAGGGCGTCTTTTTATTTCTCGGCCCGACAGGCGTCGGTAAAACGGAGCTAGCGAAAACACTCGCCTGCGAGTTGTTCGATTCGGAAAAGGCGATAGTAAGAATCGACCTTTCTGAATATATGGAAAAACACTCAGTGGCAAGACTTATTGGCGCGCCCCCTGGCTATGTGGGCTACGACGAAGGCGGTTTTCTTACCGATACGGTCAGACGTCGGCCTTATTGCGTGATACTTCTCGACGAGGTCGAAAAAGCCCACCCCGACGTGTTTAATATATTTCTTCAAATATTCGACGACGGAAGACTTACCGATAATAAAGGACGAACCGTCGATTTTAAAAATACGGTTATAATACTTACGAGTAATATCGGCGGCGCGTGGCTTTCAGCAAACGCTAAACTCGCGCCTGAAGAAAAAAATAAATACATAATGAATGAACTTAAACATTACTTTAAACCTGAATTCATTAACCGTTTTGACGAGATAGTTCTTTTTAACTCGCTGACGCCCGAAGCCGTTAAAGATATTATCAGACTCAGGCTTAATGAAATTAACCGGCTGGTCGATGAACGTAAAATCACTATCGAATTCGGCGAGGACGTCGTCGATTATATCGTGTCGGAATCTTATTGCGACGAATACGGCGCACGCCCGATTAACCGCGCTATCGAAAAACTCATTAAAAGCCCGCTGGCTATAAACCTGGTTAGCCACAATATAAAAGAAGACAGTAAAATTAAATGTTTTATAAAAAATAACACCGCCGTATTCGAATAATAGTTTTTAAAAAAGGGAGGGAGAGAAAAGGTTA
>DIVV01000239.1 GCA_002423385.1 bacterium UBP16_UBA6123 | reverse complement strand
ATTGGTCCTTTCTTTTCCCCCGTCACGGTCTTATAACGGCTTTGCAGCGGTCTTAAATAAAAAACGTAAAAGAACAGTTTAAAAGCTGACCGGTAAAATTCCGCGCGGCTCGGCCTGACCGCAAATGATCTTATGGAGCGAGAGCATGTTGCTCCGTCTGAAGCCATAGGTGGCTATTTTACACGCCTTATCGTTTATATAAATAAGATCGTAAGGATTTCTGACGGCTGCTGCTATCGTATATGCGGCGTTTTCGGATACGAGCGAGGCGAGCATGCGCTGGCCTTCAAAAATATGGGCGTTATAAGTTAGCAGAATTACCAGAGAGTCTGCAATTCCTTTTTCTTCAAGTTTTTTATATATTTCGGCAGCCTGATCCGAATTTATTTTGACATCGAATTTTTCATTAATTATCTCGACCGGCGAATCGGCCATTTCTTTTTTTATAAGCGCGGTCAGCGAAGAAGTTTCTTCGACGTCTTCTACCTGGGTTATGGCCGAAAATTTAGCCTCTACCACAAAAAAATTGGCCATTCGTTTTAAATCGAGCTCGCCGCGGCGGATTTTGCCAAGAATATCCAAACGATCCGAAACTAAAGTTATCGAAGAGTCGGATAACTTTTGAGCAAAGCGCGCGTTAGTTTCATAATCGGCGCCGGAAAGGGCTTTGGTTTCACGCCCCGCCGCGCGCGCCTTCATCTTAAAAATACGCTCCAGCGCGTCGTTAAGGCGCTGCTCGCAAAGCTCGCCGCTTATGAATTTTTCTTTGAAATAATTGATGGTGTCTATTTGCAGTTCTTTAGTATGGCATATCAAAATAATGTCCGCGCCCGCCATGAACGATCTAAAACAAGCCTCGTGCTGCTTATAATAATTTTTAATCGCGCCCATTTCCATATCATCGGTTATAAGCGGACCGCTGAAGCCGAGCTCGTCTTTTAAAAGATTGGTGAGCACTTTATATGAAAGCGTGGCTGGAAGGCTTTCTCCTTCGATACCGCGATAAATTACGTGAGCGGTCATTACCGCGTCCACACCCGCTTCTATGGCGCGTTTAAAAGGAACGAGCTCGAAAGCGCGCAATTCGTCGAGAGTAGAGTCAATAACGGGAAGATCGACATGCGCATCGAGCGTGGCGTTTCCTTTACCCGGAAAATGCTTTGCGCAGGCCGATATTCCGTTCGACTGAAGCGAATCGATCAAAGCTGCGCCGAGCCTCGAAGATAAAAGAGGGTCGTCGGAAAACGAGCGGGCGCCGATACCTGGATTTTTAATATTATTAACGTCTAAAACCGGCGCGAGATTTAAAGTAAAGCCGAGCTGCAAAAGCTCTTCAGCCGTAATTTTACCCCACTGCCGGCAGTAATTTTCATCAGTTCCTTCGCCGCATGCCGCCAGCGCCATATTGCCGCCTAATACCGTCGCCCCTTCGGTCAGTCTCAAGACTAAGCCGCCTTCCTGATCTATGGCTATTGCCAGCGGATATTTAGCGACGGCCTTCAAATCAGCCGTCAGTTTTTTTACCTGCGCGCCGCCTTTGATATTTCTGGCAAAAAGTATAACGCCGCCAGCGTGATATTTTTCAATCATCTCGATCGCATCTTCGCCGATTTCGGCGCCGTTGATACCCACCATAAAAAGCTGACCTATTTTTTCATCGAGGCTCATAGAGCCGATAACCGATTTCATTTGAATTCCTCTCCTGTAAAAAGATAATTGAAAAAAAAACTTCGCTTTATGAATTTCTTAAAGACTCGATTATATCGGCTTTCAATATTTTACGCGCCGCCATGACCGAGCTGATTAACAGAACAAAAAGCTCTATAGCCGATATTATTAGTATATTAATATAATTTAATTTAACCGGAATCGAAGTAACGCTGTAATAAACGGTTACTTCGCGGGGAACTCCGATATTGATCCAGTCGATTAAAAGACCGCAGACCGTTCCGGCGGCCGCTCCCGCGATAAGTCCTATAGCTCCGTAAATTAGTCCTTCATAAAAAAAGATTTTCATTATCGAAGAAATATTAGCGCCGAGAGCGTTCATAATGGCTATAGTTTTAGCGCGGCGATGAACGTTTTGCGATATGACGAAAGCTACCGCCATGTTAGCCAGCGAAAGAGAAAGAAAAATTATTAAAAATAATACCATGCGCTCGATTTTAATCGTAGCAAAAAGGCTTTTATTTATCTGACGGTAAGTTCTGACTATAATCGTCGGATCGTTAAGCGTGCTTTTAATTTTTTCGGCGAATTCATCCACCCTGCCGATATCGTTGAGTTTGACAAGGATCGAAGTCGCGACGCCGTCGTAACCTAAGAGTTTTTGAAGCGTTTTTATTTCACAGAAACAATAACTGATATCGTAATCGTAAATTCCGATTTCAAAAGTTGCCAGAGGCGAAAAATAAGCCTCGGAAGTTATCGTCGTCACTTTAAGCCTGTCGCCAGGCGACATCTTGAATTTATCGTAGAGCGCCTTTCCGGTCAATAAAAATGGGAATTCCGCCGCCGGCCCTTCGTCGCTTCCGCCGGACGGCGTTTTGCCTTTTTGCACGCCCTCGGTCCGCGGCGTTTTTTCTTCGGCCGCCGCCGGCATTTTAGAATATATAGCTTCATGCGGCGGAAAAAAAGACGAAACGAGCGATTCCGAAGTGAAATCCGCTCCTATAAGCCTTATGCCGGTCGAATACTCGTCTTTAGATATTATCGAATCGGCCGTAAAACGCGGAGTGATACCCGCTATCAGCCCGGGATCGCCGTTTTTGATTTTTTCTATAAATCCCTCGTAGCCGCTGAAGCCGAACCCGTCGGAAGTCGTAATCTCGACGTGCGAACTAACGCCTATGACTTTAGAGACCAGCTCGTCGTCAAGACCTTCCGCCACGGATATTATCAATATCACAAGCGCGGCGGCAGCGGCTATCATTATCACCGGATATTTTGCGTGCGCCAGGCTTTTTACGAAAAAAGCCCGTGCCATATAAAATTCGAAGTTAATATTTATTTTCATTATAATCTACCCGACCTGAACACTGAAATAATGAGCATGATACCGAGAAGCCCTGCCGTAACGAATCCTACCAGGCCGAGAGTAGGTATTCCGTACACCATTGGCCCGCGCCCGGTCATTACGATAAAACCCGAAGCGACGATTATCGCCGAAATAATAAGCGCCACCGAAATCCGGCTGCTCACCGAATCTAATTTATTAATAAGCTCTTCGAGGCCGATATGATGAAACTCGATGGCGAGTTTTCCCTTTTCCACTTTTTTAATAATCGAATTGAAGGAGCGGGGCGATTCGGTAACGAATTCTTTTATATCTTCGGCAAAATTAATTATAAATTTCGAAAAATTATCCGGCCAGAGAAGTTTTTTCGTGATTTCCTTAATAAACGGACCCGCTATTTTGTTGGCCTCGAAATCAGGGTCCAGATTGCGGCCTATGGCTTCTATTTCCATAGTCGCCTTGCTTAAAAGCGAGTATTCGGCCGGCATCCTTATTTTATGCTTGACCGCTATTTTAATAGTTTGAAGCATCACCTTGCCCAGCTCTATGTTTTTAAGCGGTCGGCCGTAATAATCGTCTATAAATTCGTCTATTTCATATTTAAGAAGCGCTATATCGATGTTATCAGGCATTACGCCCATCACGAGAAGATTTTTGAGTATTTTATCGCTGTCTTTAGTCATCAATCCCAGAAACATATTAACTACACGCATCTGATGTTCAGCGCTAAGCTTGCCGGTTATGCCGAAATCGATAAACGCGATGGTGCCGTCATATCTGATAAAAACATTGCCCGGATGAGGATCGCCATGAAAAAGTCCATCGATTAAAACCATTTTGAAAAAAGCGCTCGCGCCGTTATGGGCTATGGCCTTTAAATCGAAGCCAAGGGCCTTCAACTCCTCTACGCGATCGGCTTTAATGCCGGAGATATATTCGAGCACCAATAGACGCTCGGTCGTAAACTGAGGATAAACGGCTGGAATATGAACGCTCGCATCGCCTTCGAAATTTTTATTGAAACGCTCGCAGTTCTGAGCCTCGATGCTAAAATCTATTTCACGCCTTATATGACGGGCGAATTCGCCAACCATGCGCACCGGCTCGTATAATTTTATTTCTGGAAACCTGTTAGAAAGCATTTTAGCGAAATTAAATAATATTTCGATATCGGATTCTATAGTTTTTTCAATATCCGGCCTTCTGACTTTTATAATAACCTTATCACCGTTTAATAAAATCGCCTTATGCACCTGCGCAATGGAGGCCGAACCGATCGGCTCGGGAGTGATTTCGGTAAAAATTTCACATACGGGACGCTGATAATCTTTTTCAATTATTTCAATGACCGTTTCAAAAGCGAATGGCTCCACTTCGTCCTGAAGTTTTGAAAGCTCCGTTATAAGGGCTTCAGGTAGCATATCGGGCCGCAGAGAAAGAAGCTGACCGAATTTAATGAAGGTCGGTCCCAATTCTTCTAAAGCCGATTTGATCCGCTGGGCGAGCGTGCCCATCTGGTGAGGGTTTTCACCCGACGATAAAATTTTGTAAAATTTAGTTTTTATATTAAGAAGCCTGAATATGCCTATTTTTTCGATAACAAAGCCAAGCCCGTGCTGAATCAGCACGTTGGCGATGGCTTTATAACGCAAAAATAATTTATAGCGTTTCTTAAACTCAAAAATTCTCATTTATTTATCCGCTCACATGCGCCAGCCGGCATATTTAATATATAAAATATTATTAGTTCGTAATTCATGATTCGTAATTTAATAATGCCGCGACTATACTTTTTTGCTGTGAGATATATTTTAATCTAAATTTATATGAATGTAAACATAATTTTAATATATAATTTTAATTTAATAATTTTATTTACAATTATCTATTCTTTTTTAATCAGATTCGCGGTCATTTATAAGACCGTCAAAAGACCGATACAGGACCGATACAGGACCGCGACGGGGGAAAAG
>DIVV01000089.1 GCA_002423385.1 bacterium UBP16_UBA6123 | reverse complement strand
AAATAGACTGCCGCACGTTTAAAAAAGGAAAAGAGCTATGAAAGAACTCGGCCGGTACGATCGCCCCGACCGAAGAAGTAAGTTTATCGATATCGAAACCTTCGCTGTTAGTCCATTTAGACAGCAGCCCCGAATTTTCGAAATTAAGCGGCGTAGTTAACAGCAACAATTTATTTATATCTTTTTTCAGTTCAGGATGAGCGGCATACATGGCGCACATCGTGCCGCCGAGACACTGGCCCATAAGATTGATCGAGGATGCGCCCGAAATTTTTTTAACCTGCCTGACGGCGCGTTTTACAAATTTAGAGGTATAATAGTCGATACCCATATGGCCGTAAGACGCGTCGGGCACGCCCCAATCTATTAAAAAAACGTCGTTGCCGCCTTCTACAAGGCTTTCTATTATGGAATGGCCTTTCAATAAATCCATTATATAGTTGCGGTTAATAAGCGAAGGCACGATAAGAAGCGGGGGCCTGGACGATTTTTTAACCGATTCGAAACGGTAGAGGGTCCACATTGCCTGACTGTAAACAGGTTTTTTAGCAGTAGGCTCGATTCCGACTTTAGCTTTGTCCGCCCCGGTGTATGACTTATATATTGATCTGGACACCATATCAACATATTCAGGATCGAGTTTCGTTTCTTTATTTTTTTTTGCGCCGTCCGCCATTTTTATAACCTCCACATTATTTTTTAGGCTATATTTTACCATATTCTCAGATTTATCTAAAGATCGTTTTCCTTTTTTTATTAAGTTTTCCTTCTTCGTTTCGTTTCGTTTCGTTTATTATTTTTTCTTTTATCGATTTTATTATTTTTATCCGCGATGCTTCGGCGCGCCAGTTACGCTTTTTTCGATTTGCCTTTAGATTTAGGCTGCTCTTCGGCTGGAACGCCGAGTTTTTTCTCGATGGCACTTAAGGCATCCGTCGTTTCCTTCGCGAAATCTTCGAACTTTTCGCTTAAATCAATAAGGCGCTCTTCGACATCGACGAGTTTTTGAAGCGCTTTAACCATTTCGCCGCGGGTCGGCAGGTTCATAGCCATAAAAGTTTCGTCCATCATCTTCGTGCTCATGAATTTACCGCTCATAGTGGCTGCCATGGCTTTTGTCATTTCACTGACGAATTTTTCGTCGTGAACGAGTTTTTCAAAATGATCGCCCATCATCTTTTCCCACTGTTCATACATTTTTTTCATAAAATCGTTATCGCCAAAAAAATTATACATAAAATTCTCCTTTAAATAAAGTATCGGCCGTCATATTATTATAATCTAATATAGTTATTTAATCAAGCCCTGTCAATGTTTTTTGTCATTTTTTTAATTTTAATTATACGGCCGTTTTTTTAAAATTACTTTTTCAGAAATTCGACGGCTTTCGTTTTAGCGTCTATTCCGTATTTTCCGACCGTGATGCCTACGTGGCCCGTGTTGAAAGTAAGCACTTCGCGTTTGGCCTTATCGACGGGCGGAAGATTTGTGCAATGCAGCGGAACTATGTGATCGAGAGTGGCGTTTAATATAAGGCACTCGGCTTCGCGTTTGGACGGATCGACCGTGACGGCGTCTGTGGTGGCAAGTTTGCTGTTAAAAAGACGGTTTTCCTTATATAACTGGTTTAAAAACTCGTAATAGGCGCGGGCAGGAAAATGCACGCCGTCGTCTGCTATCCAGCGTTCCATAGCTATATACATTTTTTTAAATTTAGGGTCTTCAAATTTTTTATAAAACATCTGAGTTTTTTTGAGAAGCCCGAGAGGCTGGATGTTATTAAAAAAATTAGAGATTGTAGGTCCCGGCATATATTCCATGGAATTTGCGAATTCTTCGCTTGGAAAACTTTTGGCGTAAAGACTCGATATGCCCGCGTTTTCAAAATTAATCGGCGAAGCGAGCAATATCACTTTATTAACGCGTTCGGGCTCGATGCACGAATAAATATAAGACAGCGTTCCGCCTATGCAGTAGCCGAGCAGATTAACTTTTTCAGAGCCGGTTTCACGGCAGATATAATTAACCGCGCGGTTTAAATATTTGTGATAGTAATTGCTAAAGGGCAGATGCGCGCTTTCGGAACCCGGAAAACCCCAATCGATCATATAGCAGGTAAAAAACTTGTTGAAATAGTTTACGAAACTGGTTTCTTCGGTAAGATCGAGTATATACCAGCGGTTAATAAGCGAGGGAACGAAAAGCATCGGCGGAAGATCGTCCGCGCCGCCTTCTTCGCGTTTAAATTTAAATATCTTCATATTTCCGGCACGATAAACAAGCTCGCGGGCGGTAACGCCGCGCGGCATATCGTTATAATCGCCGGCCTGATTTTCTATAAAATTATTTACAAACATATCCATGTTTTTTAACATTTTTACACCTTCTTTTTAATGATAACCCGAGCGTTATATCTTATATCACCAGGCCGCCGTCGATTCCAATAACCTGAGCCGTTATAAACGAGCTTTCATCGGAAGCCAGGAATAAATATAAATTAGCGATGTCTTCAGGTTTACCGAGTCTTGCCAGCGGAGTTTTTTCCAGAAGCATATTTATGACTTTTTCCGGAACGGTTTCTATCATTTCAGTTCTGGTAAAACCGGGAGCCACAGCGTTAACTCTGACGCCTTTTCTGCCGAGTTCGCGCGCCCATGTTTTGCTCATAGCCACCAGGCCGGCTTTCGAAGCCGCGTAATTGCTCTGGCCGAAATTGCCGAAGGTGCCTACTATCGAAGAAGTATTTATAATGGAGCCTTTCTGGTTTTCAACCATATATTTAGCCGCCGCTTTTCCCATGTTGAAAGCGCCTTTAAGATTGACCGCGATCACCGCGTCAAACATCTCTTCGCTCATTTTTAATAGCTGAGCGTCGCGGGTAATGCCGGCGTTATTGACTAAAACGTCGATGCGTCTGGTTTCGTTATATATTTCTTCGACTGTTTTTTCAACGTCGTTTAATTTTGAAACGTCAACTGTTTTATAACGGATTTCGCCGGTAAATTTCTGACCATCGAGGCCTTCGCAGGTTTTTTGATACGAAAGACATTTTTTACATAATTCATTTAAATCTCTTTTTCTTAAATCCAGCGCGTAAACTATCGAACCTTCTCTGGCGAAAGTTACCGCCGTGCAAGCACCTATGCCGCCCGACGCCCCTGTTATTAAACTTACTTTTCCTTTTAAACGATCCATTGAAAATCCCCTTTCTAAATTTTAAAATATGTTCTCTAATTTCGTTTCTTTAATTCTTTTTTATAATGCCCAAAAACACAGTTTTATGTTTTCGGGCATTATAAAAAATAAATATTTTTTTTTGAAATGAACACTCGTTCATATTTTGCGGAGCCGCGCAGTGGTTTTGGCCGCGGGCGCCCGGCGCAATTAAGCCTTCGTTTCCATTTTTGAAGTCATTTTTTCGGTCGTTTCTTTATAAATTTTGGTAAAGTTCTGCTGAAGGTTATTCATATTTTCGGTATAAGTCTTTCTTAATTCCGCGTTGTTTTTAATGCTTGAATTCCAGATGGTGTTAAGATAATTGATATTCGTATTTAAATAACCGAAATATGAGCTGATATTTTTTTCGATATTTTCGTCATTCTGTTCGATGGCGGCTTTCCAGAATTTATTAACCATTTCGAGGTTTCTGGTGTTTAATTCGTTCATTTCTTTCATAAAATCGTTGTAATAATTCATCATATCGTTCATTTTAATCTCCTTAAATTTTAATTATTTTTTCGTTTTTTTTGTTTTCTCTTTATTATTTTCAAGGCTTTTCACGGCAGATATTGCCGCACGGCCGCGCTCGTGCGGCGCTGGAAGGGAATTATTTGCCCTGCGTCATGTTTTTAGCGGCTTCGCGGTAAATATCCATGAATTTTGAATACGCTTCGTCTAACTGGCCGCGGAATGTTTCGCGGAATTCTTTGCCGGCATTCTGGTTGTTTGTCCAGATCGTGTTTAAGTAACCGATATTGGTATTTAAATAGTTAAAGTAGTTATCCATATTTTTGGCTATGATTTCATCGCTGCGTTCGCCTGAGGTTTTACTGAATTTAGTTACCATTTCAAGGTTTTTCCTTGTTATTTCGCTGAAATCCTTCGTTAATTCCGCCCAGTAGTTCATTGTGTTCGGTGTATTCATTTTAAACTCCTCCTGTTAATTTTGATTTTTTAATTTTATGATTTTACTTTTTATATAGTTTATTATATTTTATCCCTCTTGTGTATCTCTTATCTCTTATTTACTTTAGGCGCTTCAGTTCTTGTTTCGGTTTTTGATTCCGTTCTCGCTTCAGGTTTCAGGCCGTCTATGATCGTCTGCGGCATATGTTTGATAAAGTTATCATAAGTGCTGTCTATCGAATTAATGCAGATATTTTTAATCTGTTCTCTTTCTTTTGTGAGGTTATGCCAGCCGGCGTTAACGTTGTTCATATTCGAAGCGAAATAATTCAGGTAATTATTTGTAAGCTGATTGAGAGTTGAAACGAAATAAGTAAATTGGGTGTCAGAGTTTTTAGAAATCGTCTGTTCGGCGGTTTCGATTCTCGTTTTAGAAGCGTTTTTGATTATTTCCATATTCCTTTTAATCGTTTCGTTAATACCGTTAACCATCTCATTGTAGTTTTTAATCTGATCCATCATTTTTACTCCTCCATTATTTACTTTACTTATACTTACTTTTTATATTTTTTTTGTTTCGCTTTTTTGCATCGCATTTTTTTATTTTCAATCAACCTATCGTCATTTAACGATTTAATTTTAGCATATTTTTTGCGTTGTGTCAAGATATTTTTGAAAATATTTTTAAAAACATAGAAACTATTTGTGGTAAAGCGTTTCGCGGTTGTTGCAAACTGTCATTTTTCTATTATTTTTAAAAATTTTTAGTTTTTTTTCAAAAAAAACAAAGGATTTTTATGAAAAAAGATAATTTTATGCTGCGACGCAAAATAAAAAAGAACCGGAGGCTTATCCGATTCTTTTTTATTTTGCGTTTTAATATATTTTTTTTGCGTTTAACTTTATCTGGACGCTATTTCAGCTTTTTTTCGAGTTCCGCGAGACGTTTGATTATTTCTTCCATCATAGCCGTGGGATTGGTCATGGCGGCCATGTTCGGCATAACGGGCATCTGCTGCTGCATGTTAAATCCCCCGAACGGAAACTGCTGTTGCTGCGAGCCGAAGAACATATTAGGAAACTGCATATTCATCATCTGGCCTTCGCGCATCTTTAAAAAATAATCGAACATATAAGGAAAATAGCCCTGAAAGAACTGTTCGAGTATTTTAACCGGCGATTGCAGCAGAATTTTAATAAAAAACTCCGGCATCACCTCGTAGCGCTCTTCGAGTAGAACCTGCATCAGCACGTATTTTGTGATATCTTTGCCGGTGGCTTTTTCGACGACCTTGATATTTTTGCCTTCGGTTATCATATCGCGGATATCGGCTATGGAAACGTATTTAGCGGTATTAACGCAATACAGCCGCCGGTTTTCGTATTTTTTAATTATTATTTCTTCCACTTAAGGCCCCCTCGATAAAATCAAGCGCTTCAGGAAGCACGATTAAGCCCACATGATGCGTTTTAATGATTTTAGTATCCTGGATCACTGCGCCGCGCGCGCTCAAGCCGCTTTTATGCATGGCGCTTTTTAAAAATAAAACGCCGTCGCTTGAATCGGCCATTTCGCCGATAGGTATCTTCCACGGCCCGATCTGGATATTATCGATATCCTGTTTCGTGCCGGCGAGTATATAAGCCTTAACCGACGCATCCAGGCCTTTAGCGCAAAGTTTTTCAATTACGCCGCCCGCTTTTTCTATGGCGCGATCGATTCCGCCGGAGCTGAGCAGCGCGGTAGTTCCGCCGCTATATAAAGCGTGCATCGTAAGGTTCATATCAATGGTATAACTCTGAGTGCTGAATGCAATGCCGTCTTTTACCCAGTTATGGAGCATCTGGTCCTGACCGGGAAATTTATCGTTATAGTTTTTTAAATCGATTATACTGCCCATGTAAACAAGTTGTTCAGGCGCCATAGGAGCGCCTATATCTTTAAGCATAACGGTAAGGCAGTAAGCGTAATATCTGTAAGAAGTATCGAGGCCTTTTAACGGCGAAGCCACGAATACGACTTTGCCCACGTCTTTTCTAAAAGGCGTTATCCAGTTATATTTATCATATTCGCAACTTATGCCGCTCAGATAAATCCGAGCCGCCATGGCGCCTTTGCTGTGGCATACTATATCGACTTTAAAATCCGGGCCGCCGTTTAAAACGGTTTTGATTCGTGTTATGGCATTAGCTAATTGCTGCGCCTGCAGAAAGTTATCTCCGTGAGGATGCGAAAAAGTCACCGCGAAAACGGGATAACCCTTCTGCGAAAGAAATTGCATCAGGCCAGGTTTATCGATATTTTTCGGATCGGGCGCCTGCATATAGTAAGGATGGGCCCATGAATGAAAAGCATGGCTTCCCGCGCCATGGACAAGCAAAACCGGAGTTTTTTCAGTTTTCTTATCCCAGCCCGGAGCGTAATGAAGTAAAAAATATTTAGAATGGGGTTCTTCGACTACGAAGGCTTTTTTAAGAATCGTATGCGCCTGTCTGCATTTCGGATGAAATTTTTCGAAAACAAAGCCGGGCGAGGCGTCTGAAAGCCTTTCTATTTTAGCCCATGGCGCGGTTTCGTCGCCGCTCAATACTGCGGCCGGCTTGTTAATAAAATTATCGGCAAGACAAATAGCCGGAAAAGTCAGAAACACCAAAAGAAATAAAACGACCGTTATATTTTTTTTCATCTAATTATACCACCCCTTACTATAAATGAAAACTACAACCTAATTATACCATAATTTCAGGCTCCATTCAATTAATTGAGGCTTTTTTTTATATTTTTATAAAATTAAATCATTGACAACTGCTCATATAAAAATATTAATAAATATGTCAATAAAAATTGACATCTTCAATTTGGTTTTGTATAATTATGTTATCAATTTGAATTTAATAATTTAAAAGCAGGTGAGTATATTATGTATAAGTACAAACGATCATTAATCTGTACGGCATTTTTTCTGATATTCTCTTTCGTATTCATTCATTCTTCGTTTTCGGCCTCCAACGAAGAACTTACGCGTTTACAGCAGTCGCTTCAAATAGCCTACCGCAATTACGTAGACGCCTCCACGCTCGGCGGCCCGAACTGCGCCGAAGCGCAGAAGTGGTTCAACGATTATCAAGACCTGGCAAAAAAATATAACGAATTAACTGGCGGCGGCGAGCGTATAGCGGCCCCTGAAGACGTTTTAACCTCCGACGGCCAGGGCGCGTCACAATCCGATTCTTCATATAAAAAACCTAATATATTCAATAAAATCGGCTATCAGTTTCTAGAACGTCTTAAAACGCTCCTGAATAAAGTGCCTTCTCATGTAAACGATTTTGCTCTCGGCGAAATGAACTTCGTTACCGGCAATTATAAAGACGCTCTCACTTTATATCAAATGGCCGAACGCAAGGCCGAGCTCGACGGTAAATATTATTACCAATCAATATACTGGCAGGGCCGCTGCTATCTTGAAATGGCCAAAACGGCTCAGAGTGAATCCGAACGTACTGCCTTCTATAAAAAAGCGCAGGAAAGATTTTTAAACGTATCTATGAACCTTCTGCTTAAAAATTCTCGCAACCAGCAGGAAAGAACATACGAGCAGGATTCCACTAATTTAGTTATTCAGATAAAACAATATATCGGCACTAATAACATAAGCCTTCCAAACCCACCGACAACCGGCGGCAACAATAATAACAACAATAACATTACCTCCGGCCTCGAAGACACCTCATGGCTTAAAGAGCTGCGTTACGATTATACGATATCAGACCGCGCCTATATCGATACCAACGCTATGAGCCGCAATCAGATCCAGAATTTTTTAGAGTCTAAACAATCGGTTTTATCCCGTCCGGTCAACGGCAAATACCCCGCCGATATGATACATGAAGCTGCAAATAAATACGGCATTTCGCCTAAAGTCCTTCTAGCGCGCCTTCAAACCGAGCAGGGGCTCGTAACGAAAAAAAATGCGACCCAAAAACAACTCGACTGGGCTTTAGGCTGCGGCGCATACGATTCAGGTAACTGGAACACTAAATACCAGGGGCTCGAAAAACAAATCGAATACGGCGCTAAAACAATGCGCAACCACTATAACATAGGGCTCTCAAAATTATCCAGTCAGGAAACGATTTCAATGAAAATCGACGGCGAAACCATTAAAGTTAAAAACGCCGCCTCTTACGCGCAATATATGTACACGCCACACAAACACGGCAGCAAGTTATTCAGAAGCATTTACATTTCATTCTTTTAAGATATAAGATACCGCTTAACGGTAACGCCGCTTAATGCCAGGTTACATCAATTTAAATTTCAACGCTGAAAATGAAATTACATAAAATAAAAAAGAGGAAGAATTAAAAATCTTCCTCTTTTTTATGTGCGATTATTACGCTAAACAAAATATAAACTACAAAATATAAACTATAAATTTATCACTTCAAACCGCTCTCATCTGGATTAAATACGCCTGGCAATGCTGAACCGAGTTTTTGAGCCTTTCTTTTTTCAATAGTATTTTTAATTAATAAACCCAATTTTTTTACGCCGGCAGGTTTTGAAATAAAGGCGTCCATACCCGAGTTAATACATTCGTCGTAGGTCCAGGGCATCATCGCGGCTGTAAGAGCTATTATCGGAGTGTTAACTCCACTGCCGCGCATTCGCCGCGAAGCCTCGAAACCATCCATAATCGGCATTTGAATGTCCATTAAAACCGCATCGTAATTATCTTTAGCTACGGCTTCAACGGCGAGAGCGCCGTTTTCAACCCATATAACCCTGTGATTATAATACTGCGTCAGTAACTCGATGGTGATCTGAGCGTTAGAGTAATTATCTTCGACAAGCAATATTTTGCACGGATTTACACCACTGAGATCGGCGTCGGCGGGACTTCCGATTTCGTTAGGCTTAATGCCGGGTATGAAGCCGCCACGCGTTAAATTTAAATTGAAAGAAATCGATATAAAGCTGGGTTCTTTATTTTCTACAACACGAAGTTTTTTGCCGCCCATAGTTTTAACTAAATTATTAGAATTAATGAGTTCGTCTTCTATCGAAGGCACGGGGGAAGAAGCGTCCAAAAGTTTTCCGCCGGAATTCGAACGGCTTGCACTGTTGCTTATTTCAAATTTAACCGTCGTCGTATCTAAATTATTATCTTCGATAACCACATTCAAATTTATAACGGCATTTCTGGCTGCCGAGCTAATCAGATATTGCACCGAATTTAATATAACATAACGTAACTTATTGATATCGGCGTTTATGTTATAATTGAGACGTTCGTCGATGTTATAATATAATTCAACGCCATTATTAATCGCATCCACATTGGTTATGCTTATAACTTCACAAATAATGCGTTCGAGATTAAATTCGCTTAATTCTAATTTGTCAATACACACTTGTTCCACCGGCCCGTTTATTTAATTATTTTAACTCGTTGTTTAATGGTCCGCAACACTCTAATCACAGCAAAAAACTATTTATTAATATCCGTAAGCTCTTAGCGCCGTAAGCCTTTCATAACTCATCTGCGCGAACGGCGAATAAGGATAAGAAGCCGTCAGGCGTCTGTAAACTCTAACTGCGTCTTTATACATATAACCTTTTTCATATGCCTGGCCTGCTTTATAAAGCGCTTCGGCCGCGCGCTGATGAGCTGAATGCTCGTTTAAAAAACTTTCATACCATTTGGCGGCATTTGAAAACTGATAACCGGTTTCACAAACCTCGCCGGCCGTGAAAAACCATAACGGACGATTAGGTGAATAACGCAGTTCGTTGATCATACTTTTTAAAGTTTTAATAGCCTCAGAGTAATTGTAAGTGTTTTTATATGAAAGCGCGAGATAGAACATTCCGCCTTCGTAATATTGCGATGATTTATATTTTCTGGTAAGGCTTTTGAACGAATTTATCGCCATAAAAAAATTATTTTCGGTGAAATATTTGAAACCCTGCTGGTAAAGCACACTGTCTTCATTATATCCTGGAGTGGGATATGACGGATATGAAGGCTGTGACGGCTGCTGTGGATAGGATGGCTGTGAAGGGTACGTCGGTTGTGAAGGATAAGACGGCGTGCTCGGGTATGAAGGCGGCTGAGGCTGAGGCACGGGATTTGAAGGATAGCCGTTCTGATGCGAAGCGGGAGAACCCGGATAAAAATCGCCAGTTTGATGATACATGGTGCCGTCCGGCGCCTGATGCGAATGTCCGATATGCGCGGGGTCGTAGTGCTTTGAAACGCCGGCAGTCATATTTTTAGCAACATCGGAACGCGCGATGGAATTATTTTTTTTGGTAAGATAATTTATAGCGTTTTTAGCCAGAGTTATATGAGAACAATCGCCGCGGTTATAACCGTCGTAAAGTTTATTGCCGGGCGCGCCGGTGCCGTCGTCAAATGAAGAACTGTCGCCAAAAGCCACCACGCGGCCTTTAGCATTTTTCGGAGCCGAGTAGCCCATTAAAAAACGGCCAGCCTGTTTGCGGGATTCTATAAGCGTAACGGCTTCAGGAACCTTAGCTACTACCGTAGTACCCGCCCATGTGCCCATGGTTTTAGCGCCGTTTAATATAGGATCGTTCGAAGCGTTTATAGGTATCGGAAATTCATTTATGCTGTTTACTTCGTAAGTAAGACCGAACTCGGGTATAACCTGGTTTAAAACGCCAATCGCGTCTATACCGTCGTTATTGCGGTCCGCGCCCTTATGATCGGCTATGGCGAAAAGACCGCCGCCGCGTTTAACAAAATCGGAAATCGCCGTTTTTTCGGCGCTCGAATAAACCGAATTAGGTTCAGGAAGAACTAATATTGCCGCGTTTTTAAGAACGTCGGCGGTTATCTGTTTTTTAGCGGCTGTTACGTTAAAACCCATTTCTTTAAAAGTATCGGCGAAATCCGAAAAACCGCCGGTTATCGTCCAGTCCGCGTTTCCGGCCGTCTGCGCATGGCATTCGTCAAAAACAACATCCTGCGCCGCAAACGCAGAAGCGCCCGAAAGAAGACAAATTGATAAAACTATTGAAAACACGGATGAAACCACGGAAAAGGAATGCGATTGAAACGAACGATGATTTTGAAGTTTTTGCATAAATTACTCTCCCCTTTTATTATTCAACATACTAAAATACATAGTTGAGATTTACTTATTGATTATACAATAAAAAACAGAAAAAATCAATTTTTATTTGTATTATTTATTATTTGCTTAATTATCCCATCGGCCGCCAAATTTTCCTATATCCGCTATTTTGATGTTTTAAAAAATTCGAAATATACTGAACCCGCTTTAATGAAAATCTTTATCTAAGGGAGGGAGAAAAGGTTAGCAACCCTTTCTCCCTCCCTTAAACCCTCCCTCAATCCGCAAATCACCTGACGCTTTATCGTTAGTTAATTGATAGCTTTTTTGGTCATGACTTTAATTTCGTTTTTTTTTGCTTTTAACTTATTTTTCTGCCAGCTTGCTTGTTCGCATGTGCGGCCGTGCGCTATCGCCATCCATGGCGCGCACGGCATTAGTCCATCTATGTCCGTCACGCGCGCGCGCACATGCGGTGCAACAACGGTTTTACTGCGATTTAAATGAACGGCTCACGGTAGAAATTGATGTAAATCGAGTCTATTAGAAAAGGGCAAATTAAGTCAAACAAATTTTATCTGATTTTCGGTGATACAATAAAAGTTGTTATACATTAGAGCCTTACCGTGAGCCGAAACATCAAATTCCGGTGTTGCGCAAATGTAACGCCTCTGCGCACGCAACGCGTGCGCGGAGGCAAAACTGACAAAAGGCACGAAAGATATTTATAGCAAGAAAATAAGAAATAGAAACAGAAATAGAAACAGAAATAGAGATGTAAATAAAGATTAAAAGAAAAAAGAAGTGGAGTGGAGTGGAGTGGAGTGGACATGGAATAGCAGGAACTTTATAAAGAGACTAATAAAAAAAACTTCGCAGCCGGCAGTAAATA
>DIVV01000234.1 GCA_002423385.1 bacterium UBP16_UBA6123 | reverse complement strand
TCTTATAAATGACCGGCGAAGCTGATTTGGCGCTGGCTATTTACCGAAATACCTGAGGCCCATTTTTTCGTTCACTTCGGCCAGAGTGGCTGCAGCGACCGTGCGGGCGCGTTTATTGCCGTCGTTGATTATATCTTCTATCATCTGAGGATTTTTAACGAATTGGAGGCGTTTTTCGCGATGAGCGGCGAGTTTTTCATTTAAATTAGCCGCGAGTATTTTTTTACATTCAACGCAGCCTATGGCGGCTTTCGGGCATTGCTCGCTCACGCGTCCGAGGGTTTCGGCGTCGGAATATATTTTATGATATGAGTACACGTTGCATATATCGGGATTACCCGGATCGGATTTTTTGATACGGTTGGGATCGGTTATCATCTGCAGAACTTTTTTAGTGGTTTCTTCGGCCGTTTCGGATAAATAAATCGAATTGCCGTAACTTTTGCTCATTTTACGGTTATCGGTGCCTAAAAGAAGGGGCATTTCGGTCAAAACCGCCTGCGGCTCGACAAAAACCGGGCTGTTAAAAAAATTATTGAATTTACGCAATATTTCGCGCGTAATTTCCAGATGCGGCAACTGATCGCGCCCGATCGGCACGTGCGCGGCTTTATAAAGCGCTATATCGACGGCCTGCAATATTGGATAACCGAGAAAACCGTAAGAAGTATTTTCGCCCATATCTAACTGCTGTATCTGTTCTTTATAGGTGGGCACACGTTCGAGCCATGAAACCGGCGTGAGCATCGAAAGCAGAACATGAAGTTCCGCGTGTTCGCGCACGCATGATTGGACGAATATGGTGGATTTTTTCGCGTCGATTCCCGCCGCCAGCCAGTCGCAGACCATTTCAAATATTATATTTTTCATTCCCGCCGTATCGAGTGAAGTGGTGATTGAATGCCAGTCGGCAACTTCGATAAAGCAATCGTATTTTTGCTGAAGCGCCGTCATATTTTTTAAAACGCCTTCATAGTGGCCTAAATGAAGTTTGCCGGTAGAACGCATGCCGAACATTAAATTTCTGTTTTCCAATTTATTCGCCCTTTCTGTCGTGCTTTATAAACTATTTATTTATCATCAGTCGATGACGGTTTTTAACAGCATTTCGTAAATTTCGACGCCTGAATCGAGTTTATTCATTTTTTCGCATATTTTATGTATCTTAACCGATCTTATAATCGAGGCCATTACTTTTATGTAAAGCGTATCGGAATTAAGAGGCGAGGCTATTAAAAATATATAATCGACGGGTTTATTATCGATGGATTCAAAATCGAGAGGTTTATCGAGCTTCGCCAGCGCTATACTCATTCGCTTTACAGCGGAGCATTTTCCGTGCGGCATCGCCACGCCTTCGCCGAGGCCGGTAGTGCCGAGTTCTTCTCTTTCGAGGACTGAAGCCAGATATTCATCTTTATTTTCTACCGCTCCGTCGGAGGCCAGAAGGCTAACGAGTCCGACAATAGCGTCGTGCTTGCATGGCGCGCCAAAATTCGTAAATACGTTATTTACGCTAATATAATTCATCCAGTTAAAATCCTGTGATGCGTTATAACCAGTCATATCGGCCTCTCGCTTGTATAAAATATTACTTTAGTCCGTCATAAGACACGGCGGCGCCGTATAAAGGGGCCGATAAAAGGCGTTCAAGTCAATTTTTCATTCTTTATGCAAAGCTAAAAATGTATTAAACGGCAATTTATCGAATCACCCCTTCATCGATGCGCTGATTAATATCTGTAGTGTTCGGGTTTGTAAGGACCTTCCACTTTAATGCCGAGATAATCGGCCTGTTTTTGATTGAGTTTGGTCAGCTTAATGCCGAGCTTGCCAATATGTAATCTTGCGACTTCCTCGTCGAGTTTTTTAGGAAGCATATGAACGCCTACAGGCCATTTGCCGCGTTCGGTGAACAGCGTGATCTGAGCGAGCGTCTGATTGGTGAACGACGAGCTCATAACAAACGACGGATGTCCATGCGCGCAGCCTAAATTTACGAGTCTGCCGCGGGCTAAAAGTATAAGTTCGCGGCCGTCGGGGAATACGAATTTATCGACCTGCGGCTTAATATTGATTTCTTTGATATTTTTTTGTTTTTCAAGCCATGCGACTTCGATTTCAGAATCGAAATGACCGATATTGCAAAGTATAGCCTGGTCCTTCATTTTTTTCATGTGCTCGCCGGTAACTACGTCGCAACAGCCGGTCGCCGTTATAAATATATCGCCTATCGCGGCGGCATCGTCGAGAGTCACTACCTGATAGCCTTCCATAGCAGCCTGAAGCGCAATTATCGGGTCTATTTCGGTAACAAGAACTCTTGCGCCTAATCCGCGCATCGACTGCGCGCAGCCTTTGCCGACATCGCCGTAACCGCAAACTACAGCCACTTTTCCAGCGACCATGACATCGGTGGCGCGCTTAATGCCGTCAGCGAGAGATTCGCGGCAGCCGTAAAGATTGTCGAATTTAGATTTAGTAACCGAATCATTTACGTTGAAAGCGGGAGTTTTCAACTGTCCACGTTGGAACATCTGGTAGAGACGATGAACGCCGGTAGTGGTTTCTTCGGAAATACCATGAAGACCTTTGATCAGTTCCGGACGTTTTTCGTATATGTGCATGGTAAGATCGCCGCCGTCGTCTAATATCATGTTAAGCGGCTTGCCGTCGTCAAAAAACAGCGTCTGCTCGATGCACCAGTCATATTCATCAAGCGTTTCGCCTTTCCACGCGAAAACGGGAACGCCGGTTTTGGCTATAGCGGCTGCGGCAGGGTCCTGTGTCGAATAAATATTGCACGACGACCATCTGACTTCGGCGCCGAGTTTAATTAAAGTTTCGATTAAAACTGCGGTCTGTATGGTCATATGCAGGCAGCCAGCGATGCGGGCACCTTTTAACGGCTGGGATTTGGAGTACTTTTCACGAAGCGCCATGAGTCCCGGCATTTCTTTTTCAGCCATCTGAATTTCTTTACGCCCCTGTTCCGCTAAACTCATATCCGCTACTTTAAAAGCGAGAGGTTTCGCTTTGCCTTTCGGCACGGAGGCTTTAGGCGCGGTTTTGGTTTTCGAATTCGTTTTTGACGATTTTACCGTTTGAGTTGACATCATTATCTCCTTTTATTTTATGGATTGGATTTGCTGCCGCATTATATGCTTATATACAATTTTAAAAAAGCATGTATATATAATAAATAGTTTGTTTTTAAGAAAACTGGAAAACTAATTATAACATATTAATTTCAAAATGTCAAAAAAATCCGTAATAATCCGTAATGATATATAAAAAAAATAGACCTTTCTCAAATCGTGCGGGTAAAACCATTTTTATAAGTTATATTTTTGAAGGGAGGGGAAAAGGGTTAGCAACCCTTTTCCCCTCCCTTTGACCCACCCCATATCCGCAAATTGCCTGACGCTTTT
>DIVV01000097.1 GCA_002423385.1 bacterium UBP16_UBA6123 | reverse complement strand
TTTTATGGCGATAGACTTCGGTATTAAAAGAATAGGCTATTCGATTTCGGATAAAACCTCCGTTATTGCGGGGATGTCGAAAACACTTCAGAGCCGCCCTGATTCTGCCCGTATTATTTGCGATATCTGCCGCGCCGAAGAAGTCAGTAACGTAATAATAGGCCTTGCTCTTAACAGCCGCGGCGAAGAAGGCGAAATGTGCGTTCTTGCCAGAAAATTCGGCGCCGCGCTGGAGCGGATAATCGACGACGGGTCCGTCAGATTTGATTATTTTGATGAAACGCTTACCAGCGTAGCTTCTAACCGGATGCTCATCGAGGCCGATATTTCGCGTAAAAAGCGCAAAGCTATAGTTGACGGGCTTGCCGCTAAAATACTGCTTCAAAAATATTTAGACGATTTTAATATGAAAGCCGGAAGAAAAATTGGATGATATCATCGCAAAGCCGACAGATAAAATTTTGAATGCTAATAAACTTTTAAAACCTGAGCTTGTCGTCGGGGCGGGCGACATGGAAAAGCTTAAAGTGGCGGCTCATTTTGGCGCCGACTCGATATATTGCGGCGCGTCCGATTTTTCGCTTCGTTCGCGGGGCAAGAATTTTTCGCGCGACGAGCTTCGGTTGGCATCTGATTATCTTCATAAACTTGGCATAAAAATATATATAACGGTTAATGCCATTATACATCAGGACCGGCTGGAGGAGCTCGACGATTATCTTTTATTTCTCGATTCGATAAATGCCGACGCCGTTATATTTTCCGACATGGCCGTTCTCGCTTCGTCAAGGCGTCTTAAAATAAAGCCGAAAATGCATTTATCCACGCAGGCTTCCGCGGCAAATTCGCGCGCCATCGAATTTTACCGTGCCAACGGGGTTTCCCGCGTTAATCTGGCCCGCGAGTGTTCACTCGCTGAAATAGAAAAAATGCCGCGTTTCGACGATATTTCAATCGAAGCCTTTATTCACGGCGCTATGTGTATGTCTTATTCCGGCCGCTGTCTTTTATCGAATTTTTTAGCTTCGCGCGGCGCTAACGACGGCGCATGCGCCCAGGCGTGCCGGTGGAAATATTTCGTCTCCGAAGAAAAACGTCCGGGCGAATATATGGAGATTGTCGAAAATTTCGAAGGTGAGGGAAGTTACATCTTTAATTCCCGCGATTTAATGGCGCTGGATTTATTGCCTCAGCTTTACGCGGCGGGCGTATCCGCCTTTAAAATAGAAGGCCGGATAAAGGGTCCTCATTATACAGGGCTTGTTACGCGCGCCTATCGCGCCGCGTTTGACGCGTTTTATAAGGCGCTAGCTGACGGTACGGAGTTCAAGGCGTCTTCCGATATTTATGAAGCGCTCGCTTCGGTTTCAAACCGCGGTTATATCAGCGGTTTTTATTTAAATAAAATAACGCGGGCCGATCATAATTATCAATCTTCAGATTATATTAAAACTTACAGGCTGGTTGGAATGGTTAAAAGCCGCGTTTCTCAGGACGAGTATTTAATATCGGTTAAAAATAATATAACGGCCGGCCGCGCTTATGAATTCGTAACGCCCGGCGCTATTTTTAGCGCGGATATTTCAATGATGAAAACTGCCGAAGGCGAAATAAAGCCGAAGGCCTCGAATCCTAACGAAGTGGTTATTTCTGTTTCACCGGGCGGAGTTCCCGCGCTTTGCGAATTCGATCTTATAAGGGAGCGTAACTGCGATTAATGCAATATATTTTTGAAATGCCGCCCGATAAAATTATGTTTTTAGCGATGATACTCGAATCTTATGAAGATGTCGCCATAGTCACTACTATCACTCCCGGCGATAAAAGCGGCGCCGCGAAGAAGCGCGGCGGCAGTCACAAATCGGTTGTAGCCGCTAACGTAGCCGATAATTACGATGAATTATTTCACCGTATCATCCGCAGTTTCAACGATGCGGATATCGTGGCGCGTCCGGTCGAAAAGGAATAATATGGCGGTTTTTAAATTTTATAAAAAAGAAAACGATATATACTCAAAGGGCGGTTCCGAAGCGGGAAGTGTCGAAATTAACGCCGGCGGCGATAAATCGATAACGCACCGGGCGCTTTTATTCTCAGCCATGGCGGAGGGCGAATCGTTAATAACCAATCCTTCGCGCGGTCTTGACTGCCAGGCGACCGCCGCCGCTCTTGAAAAACTCGGCGTATCCTCTAAATACGGCGCGAATGATAACGCCGTAAGAATCGCAGGCGGCGGCGTTAAAAATTTTATGGAGCCGAAGGCGGCTATTGACTGCGCAAATTCGGCCACCACTGCCCGTCTTTTGATGGGACTTTTAGCCGGGGCGCAGGGCCGTTCTTTTATTTTAACCGGCGACGCTTCGCTTGAAAAGCGTCCAATGAAGCGCATGGCGGAACCGATTGAAGCCATGGGCGGCAAAATAAGCCTCGATTCGGGCGGAGATTGCCTGCCGGCGAAAATTACCGGGATGCCGCTTAAAAAGATCGATTATTTAAATATTAATTCGAGCGCGCAGGTGAAGGCTTCCATAATTTTAGCGGCTCTGGGCGCGCAGGGCAGAACTATAATTGACGAATTTTATAAAACTCGCGATCACAGCGAATTAATGGCTCATAAATTCGGCCTGAAAGTTAAGACTTCGAGCCTTAAGCCCCTCGGATTTAGAGTAAGCGTCGCGGGCGGGCAGAAAGCCTCGGGCGCGGCATTTAAAATTCCTAACGACCCGTCGAGCGCTTCTTTTTATATAGCCCTGGACGCGCTTTTTCAGGCGCTTTATTCGCGCGGGCTCGGCATTGTTGCCCGCGGCGTGCTTATAAACGAAACCAGAAACGGTTTTTTCGACCGTTTATTCGACTGCGGGTTTGACGTATTGTACACGAATTTATCCGACGGCGGTTATATTGAAAAAGCCGCCGATATAGCGGTAAATTACGGCGCGCTGTCGCCGGTCGGGCCGCTTCGGATTGAATCGATCCCTGATATTTTATCCATGATCGACGAAGTGCCTCTGATGGCTCTGGTTTTGTCTTTGGCGCGGGGTGAAAGTTATATAGGCGGGCTTACCGAATTAAGGTTTAAAGAAACGGACCGCCTTGCGGCTATAGCCTGTGAGCTCAATAAAATGGGCGCGCATATCCGCGTTAAAGGCGACGCGCTTATTATAAAAGGCGTTAAAAAACTTAAGGGCGCGCGGCTTGAATCATATGGCGACCACAGAATGGCCATGATGCTTATTATCGCAGGACTTCTGTCCGGCGAAGATTTCAGCGTTGAAGACTGCGGCTGCGTTTCGATATCTAACCCGTTTTTTTTCGACGATCTGCGTAAAATCGGATTTAAATTTAACATAAAGTGAATAAAGTGAATAAAGTGAATAAAAAAGAAAATTAATATTTGATAAAACTAACTTAACTTAACTAACTTAATAAACTAAAACCGGGGTGAATAAATTGAGTAGTGATAAGACCAACAGCATAGCAATAGACGGGCCGGCGGGCGCGGGAAAATCTACGGTGGCAAAGCGCGTGGCCGCGGCCCTTAAATTTGCCTACGTGGATTCCGGCGCGATATATCGCACGGCGGCTCTTTATTTTATTCAAAAATTCGGCGTCGATGCCGCTAAGATTATAAGCGATGCGGAACTTATAAAGAAAGAACTCGCTTATTTCGACATCGATTTTAAGATAGACGAAGAGCTTAATTTTAAAGTGTTGCTTAATTCTATCGACGTGAGTTCTAAAATAAGGACCCAGCAGGTTTCTAATTTCGTTCCGTTTGCGGCTTCCAATAAGGATGTCCGTGAAAAAGTGAATTTACGGCTGCGCGCCTTTGCCTCGGGAAATAAAGTGGTCATGGACGGCCGCGATATAGCCAGTTGCGTTCTTCCGGCTTCAAGGCTTAAAATTTTTCTGACAGCCGATGCTAAAATAAGGGCTAAGCGCCGTTACGACGAACTTACCTCCAAAGGTGAACGCGCCGAATTAGACGATATTTTAAACGAAGTTATAAAACGCGATGCCATGGATGAAAAGCGCGAGATCGCCCCTTTAGTTAAAACCGCAGACGCGCTGCTTGTCGATTGTTCGAATATGACTGCCGATGAAGTAGTCGATTATATAGTCAGCCTCGGCGTAAAAGAATTTGGCGCCTGAAGTGGAATTTGAGTAAAATAATTATTAAACGGGATATACGATGAAAACTACAGATATATATCTTTCGGCCTATCGTTATGTTTTAAAATTTTTGTTCGCCGTTTTTTTCATTAAATATGAAATAGAAGGTGAAGACAACCTCGATTATTTGCTTAAAAATAAAGTAGGGGCCGTTTTTGCTTCCAACCATATATCCAATCTCGATCCGGTTTTATATATGCTGGTTAACTCCGTTAATATAAGATTTTTAGCTAAAAATTCTCTTTTTCGCGTTCCCGTTCTGGGCTGGTGCATTAAAAAGTGCGGCCAACTGAGCGTCAATCGCTCCGCGGCGGATTCGCGCGCCATTAGAAGCGCTATCGATTATATAAATAACGGCGAAGTGCTCTGTATTTTCCCCGAAGGTACCCGCTCGGCGACGGGCGAATTACTGCCGGGAAAGCCGGGCTGCGCGATGATAGCGTATAAAACGAAAGCGGTCGTAGTGCCCTCCGCTATATGGGGATCGCGCGATATTCTGCCTAAAAATTCCTACCTGCCACGATTATCAAAAGTTAAAATAAAGATCGGCCGCCCGATTTTTTTCGATGAATATTATTCGAAAATCGGCACCGAATCCGAAAATGAGCGCGAAGCTTATAATTTAATGACCGATAAAATAATGAAAGAAATAAAGGAGCTTCATGAATCGATACGTTGAATTGCTCAGCGGCGCCGGCAATTATGAATCGGCTAAAGCCGCTATAGCCGGGGGTTGCGACGCTATTTACCTGGGGCTTAAAAAATACGGCGCGCGCAGGATGGCCGATAATTTTACAGACGGCGATCTTGAAAAAACAATCAAACTTGCCGCGCTCAATCGCAAAAAAGTTTATCTGACGGTTAATACCGTAATTAAAGACGGCGAGACCGCCGATTTTATCGAATCGGTAGACCGCGCTTTAAATGCGGGCGTTGACGCTCTTATAATGCAGGATTACGGCATGATATCAGCCGTGGCCGGGGCTTTTAAAGGCGTGGTGATACACGCTTCCACACAGATGAATATACATAATACCGCGGCGTTCGGCCGCATAAAGGCGCTCGGCGTAAGCCGCGTTATTTTATCGCGCGAGTGCTCGCTTTTAGAAATTGAAACGGCCTGCCGCGAAAAAACTCTCGAAATTGAAACTTTCGTTTATGGTGCGCTGTGTTCAGCCGTTTCCGGCGTATGCTATATGAGTTCGCTCAATAACAACCGTTCTGGAAATCGCGGAGTCTGCACGCAGATGTGCAGGCTTAAATACCGCGATCGCAACGATAACGAGAAATTTTTCCTTTCCACGAAAGATTTCTGCGCTCTCGCTCATCTTAAAAAATTATACGATTTCGGCGTCGCCAGTTTTAAAATAGAGGGGCGCAACCGCAGCGAAGCCTATATTTATAATGTTACCTCGGCTTTTCGCGAAGCGCTCGATTTAATTTACGACGCTAAATACGATCAGGCGGCCGCCGAGCGTCTCACCAGGCGCGCATCTATGACATATAACCGCAAACTTGGCGCGGGGTATTTAAACGGCCGTAAAAACGCCGATATAATTTTTTGCGAGCGCAACGCCAATAACGGGCTTTTAGTATCAGAGCGGGTAAGCGGCTTCGATCCCTCGCTTAATTTAATAAAGGCTTCTTTTACCGTCGGGTTCAATAAAAACGATATGCTCGAGTTTGAAAATGATCGTTACGAGCGCGTCGCGGTAAAAATCGACTCGATTAAAAATAAAAGTGATAAAGTAATATTTGATACGCCGGTCAATGAAGTTGTTTCGGTATCGTTCAGGCGTCTGAAAAAAGCCGATGAACCGGCTGATCTGGCCCATTATCTGCCGCGCAAAATTTATCTGACTCATTCGCAGGAAGCGTCTTCGATAAGAAGCCGCAAAGCGCCTGAATCCTCCGTTGCCGTCGGCGTCTCCGCCTCCGCCTCGCCCGCCATAGATTCTTCGAAGCGCGCCGTCGAAGTGGACGTTAAATTCAGCGCCGATAAGATCGTCTGCGATGTTTACTGCCGGCTCGAGCGGTTTCGCTATAAGCTCGACGATATACAGACATATAAAGCAGAAAAGCAGCCATTAGGCGTTGAAAGCGTTAAAAAAACCTTTCTGGCCTATAATCACGATAAATTTTATTTAGCCGAACGCGGCCTCGACTGCGAAGTTACAGGCGATATTTTTATTCCGCTTTCGCTTCTTAAAAAGTATGGAAAGACTATATTCGATAAATTCGAAAAAGATTATTTTACTTTCGAAGCTAAAACATCCGAAGAATTGGCCTCATCGCTGATAGTTAAAAAAGATCGTGGTCCGCAGCCTTTAAATGAGGTCGATTTTGCCGCTTCATCTTTTCGAATGATGCTTTTTGATAATTCACAAACCGATTTAATCTCGCTAGCATCGAATTATTCGGAAGTTTCGCTTCATTATTATTATTTTGCCTCGCTTTATAATAATTTAAAATTAGAAGATTTTTTCAACGATAATCAGGGCGCGCTTTCCTCCGTCATGCTCGAACTTCCGCCGGTAGTATTTCAGCAGAGTACCGCGTTGTTTACTAAACTTATAGATTTTTCGCTGAGGGCTAAAATTAAAGGTTTTATAGTTAATAATCCCGCGCAGTTCGAATTAATCAAAACCAGCGCCGCTTACGGCGTCGCGCCGGTCAAACTGAGCGCGGGCGCGGCGCTTAATACGCTTAACAGGTTTTCCGCCGATTATTTCGATAAAATCGAGGCCGTTGAAGATATCTGCCTGTCTTACGAACTCAACGATTCGGATATCGTCGAATTTTTAGAGTACATATTAAATTCGAAGCCTCATTTAATCGATAAAATCAGAATCAGGCTATACGGCAATATCAACGTGGCCAATTTTGCCTATGATTTTTTCAGGCAGAATGAAAAGTATATACGCACAAGATATGCCGGCAGTGAAGACAGGCAGTATAAGTTCGACCGGCTGTCGTTTAAAAACGCAGTACACTACATGATTACAATCGACGAAGAAACCAGCCTCGCCTATAGCGGAGGTTTATTGAATATGTGTCCTTATATTCAAAAATATATGAGTTATGGGATCAATAAATTCGATATTTCGCTTTTTAATTATTCAGATTATTTTAAAAAAGATATCGCGGAAATAACCGATTATATTAAAAGCGTTAAAATCGGCCACTATAGCGATAAAATACTCGAAGAGCGCGGCATCGTAAAAGATATGACTCTTATATAAAACTCAAAATGAAGCGTTTATAAATTTGCGCGAATATATCTAATGTCTAATATGTAATATGTAATAAATGTATCGGCCTTAATCGTCCGCTGTTAATATTTTAATTTTTATACCGATAGCTATATCGGCCTCGATTATAAACGGCGTTGATTATAAAATGAAAATGTAAAAAATTAAACGCTGACCTTGATTCTGGCCGAAATATAGCGGGGGTTGATCATGAATAAAAAAAAGAGCCATCTGATAAAAAAAATAATAATGAGCGCAATCGTCGCCGTATTATCGTTCTCGCTGCAGGGATGTTTTTCCGATAAAGGCGGCGGCGCGTCGAATTCAGTATTAAACCTTACACCTCAGCAGCAACTGCACGGGGCTCAGGTCACGCTCGAAACCGAAAAGGTCATCTACGATGAAAGCAAGCTCAATAATAATATAGCCGTACTAGACCGCGCGGCCACCGCAGCTTCCGGGGAGATCAAGTATGAAATCGTTTTTTTTACCGCGCTTTACAAATCGTTTTATATCGACGTGCTTTTTAAAAAAGGCAGTTTCAAATCCAAACAGGTAACCGATTTAATCAAGGCATCCGAGTCCGATTTGAAATACTTCGCTAAGGCTAATTATCGCATGGACGATTATCATCTGATACTCGGCGTATTTAATTCGATAAGAAATTTTATTTATTCGAACGAGAACGAAAAAAGAATTGTGTATAAGCGCGCTAAAAAACATTTTGACAAATTATTCCGTGATAAATTTTTCTATACCTCCGATTTTAAAGTTGGCGGCACGTTTATAACTCAAAACGACGTTCGTCTCATGCAGATTGAAAATGAAATTAGATATGAAAATCCTATCGAAGCCTTTGACTATCTTAAAAAACTCGACGCCGAGGCGGAGGATTTTAGCGATAAGGCCCAGTATTTAATTAAAAAGGCCCAGTTATTGTATTTAGCTGGCGAAGTTAAGGAAGCCCTCGATTTATTAAACGAGTTCAAATCGAAAAAATATTTAAGATCGCCTTATTACGACGAGGGCCTGTGGGTGCTTAAAGGCGTGTACGAAACTCTTTCCGAGGATGACGGTAATTATTCGATAGATATCAAAGTGGTTAAAAATTTATTGAAGGATTGCGGGGGATTTTACAGTAAAAGCGGCGTTTTAACTTTATCGGAATATCTTCCGCGATTATCGGAAACCGTTCGGGCGCTTTTTAAAGCGTCGCACTTATATTATAAGAGCCGTTATAAAGACGCCGTCGATATTATGTATGATATTTTAGATTATCCTGATGATAAGATGCATAAATTCAAAAAGCAGGACGCCAATCCTGATGAAAAAATAAAGGCGCACAGAATTTTATTGCGCTGCTACGAGAAGATGAAAAAAATCCCTCGGGAAAAAATAGACGAGGAAATCGCGAATTCCGCGAGTGAATTCGATACCGAAGAAATAATAATAGATCTAGAAAAGTTAATAGAGCTTGAAAAGAAAAAACGCGGTCAGATAGTTTACGACACGGAAGAAATCGAAGCGAACACGGCTGAAGTATTACTTGATAATACCGCTGAAGTCAAGATCGGCAAAGTTGAACCGGCCGCGGCTGCCACATCGGCTTTGATTGTCGAAGACACTAAAGAAACGCCGATTGTTTTAAAAAAGGCTGTCGGCTCCAGCGCGGAAGTAAAACTCGAAGGCGCGAAATGATTTTTATAATTGCGCCGTGCGTTTAACTCTGTAGCCGTAATCTTCGGAAATAAAGCGCCCTATGCTTTTTATTTTAGCCGTAATGCAGTCGATGCATTGCTGCGGCGAATCGTCGAGGCATATCTTGCCTGGATACAATAAATATTTTTTACGATAATCGCCTTCGGTCACATTCGGCATGACTACGTTAGCCCCTGATTGCAGGGCTATGATGCGGCCCAGCGGGTTAAGGGCTTCCATGGCCGTAGTTGCCGGGATGTTTACGTCGGGCATTAAAAGACGAGTTATGGCGAGCATTTTTATCGCGGTTATAAAGTTTCCGCCTTCTGCGCCGGTAAGAGGCGTATCGGGGTTGGCTATAAAAGGTCCCATGCCGATCATATCGGCCTCTATTTCACCGAAAAATAAAATATCGCCGGCTAAATCTTCGAAAGTCTGCCCGGGCAAACCTATCAGACAACCCGTGCCGAGTTCGTAACCGAGCGATTTTAAATCTTTGAGGCATCTTAAGCGGTTATTAAAATCCATGCCCGGATCATATCTGGCATAAAGTTCACGGTTAGTTGTTTCAATTCTCAATAAATACCTGTCCGCTCCGGCTTCGCGGTAAGTTTTATATTCGTCATAACTTTTTTCACCGATGCTTAAAGTGATCGCTAAATCGAACTTTTTAATTTGCCGGATGATGCCGGCGAATTTATCGACGGCAAAAAACATATCTTCGCCGGATTGCAAAACTATAGTTTTATATCCCATTTTTTTAGCGTTTTGGGCGAATTCGACGATGGTATCCGGGGCGAGCCTGTAGCGCTCGATGGCGCGGTTATCGCGCCTTAATCCGCAGTAGCAGCAATTACAGCGGCAGTAATTCGAGAATTCGATAAGAGCGCGCAGATGAACGGCGTCGCCGACGAATTGTTTTCTGACGCGGTCGGCGGCTTTAAACAATTCGTCGGCGTTATTATTATCTTCGAGCAGACTCACTATTTCGGATTTTGTAAGCCTGTGCGTGGTTTCGGCTTTTTTTATCAGGTCTTTCATTTTTTTATCGTTTCACCTGATTATCGGCTATTTTTTCATTATGAAAGCGGTTTTAACGACGCAATGAGGTTCGGTGATCGTGAATTTTTCATTGAATTTTTTTTCGTCAGGGTTTTCTTTAAGCTGGTTCTGAACGAATTTATCGTTGGGTATTACTATCCAGAAAAATACGTCGATTTTTTTCGATACAAGGGCCGCGAATCTCGCTTTTGAATCCAGAGAGATTACCTCTATATTTTTACCCGTTAATTTTGAAATTTCGGCTAATAACGCCACGTTATAACCCGCGGGTTTTCCGTCGGCGGCTATGTAATCCAGAGGCGGCATATCGCCGGATACGCCGATGTATACGGTTTCGGCTTTCTCGATTTTATCGATCGCCACACCGGCGGGTTCGCTGCCTGCCGGCATTTCTTTGATCCATTTATTTTCAAGCTCAGCCATGGTACCGTTTTCTTTTATTTTTTTAATGGCGGCGTTAATTGAATCGCGAAGAGCGGCGTCGGATTTTCTCAGCGTCATAACGATCGCTAGATCTCCCGGTTCTACGGGAGCCACGGCGTTAGCGGCTTTGAGTTCTTCCGCGGTGAAGGCTCTGCTGATATCGAAAATAACGGCTTTGAGGTCGGGATTTCTATGCGCTACGTATGATGCGGTAATATCGGTGGTAAGCATGAAATCGGCTTTTCCGGTTTTAAGCATTGCGAGGCTGTCGTTTAAAGAATCACAATTTACGAATTTTTCGACTTTGCATTTGCAGGAAACGTTCGTTAATTCTTTTAAATTATTTTCTTCCCATCTGTCGAATATTACTGTTCCGGTTTTGCCGTTTAAAAAAGAAAAATCTTCTTTCTGGATATATTCAATGGTCCCTGCGGCGGACGAAGGTATCGCAACCTCGCCGGTATTTTGAGCAAGCGCATTTTCTAAAGAGGTTGAAAGTAAAATAACCGTAAAAATCATTGCCGATAAAAAAAATCTGTTGTAATTCATAATAAACTTCCCCTTTCTTTTTCCCTTATTTTCTAAATTTCTTTTTCCCTCTCCCTTTTCTTTTATTGAATGTTTTAATCCTTTAATTTTTTAAAATTAAATCATGGCAGGCTTTGTCAATCTTTGAAAAGCAGTTCCGAATAGGTCGGCAGAATCCAGAATTCGCTTCCGGTTACCGTTTCGAGGAAATCGGCTAAAGTTCGGGCGTTTTGCATTTCGGGAATCACTTTTTTTACTATCAAGCCGGATTTTTTAACCGGGTCTTCCTCGCCTGCAAGCTCCAGCTTGACTTCGCGCAGGCGTTCGACCGCAAGTTGAAGTTTAGAAACGGCTCCTGAGTATTCTTTTAAAAATTTTATCTGCGGCTCGATGTCGAAATCATCTGTGGTACGAGTTTTTTTTGACATGTCAGTTTTTGACGCCGCCGCGCCGCTCTTTTGGCATAACGATACTACCGCTTCTATCGATGAAGCGGTTTCTTTTTGACAGGTATAGGCGGGCGGCAGCACCTGTCGCGAAATCATCTTTAACATAGTAGCCAGCTCGATTTCGATAGTTTTATAGTATTGTTCGTGGCAGATGTGATAGCGCGATTCGATTTCTTCTTCGTTTAATATGCCCGCGTTAATCAAACAGGAATTTTCTTTTTTATTAATCCAGAATTCAAGGGCTTCAGGAGTGTTTCTGGCTATCGGCAGGCCGCGTTCGCCAGCTTCTTTAAGCCATTGTGAAGAGTAATTATTTCCTTCAAAACGGACTTTTTTTGTATTGTGTATGGCGGTTTTTACGACTTCGAGCACCGCGGCTTCAAAATTTTTATTTTTCTTTGATATAGTTTCAATCGAGCCGGCCAGTTCGTGAAGCGCTTCCGCCACCGCGGCGTTTAAAGCGGCTGCGGGAATGGATATGGAAGCTGAAGAGCCGACGGCGCGGAATTCGAACTTATTGCCGGTAAAGGCCAGCGGCGATGTGCGGTTGCGGTCGGTCTGGTCTTTTGACACTTTCGGAAGTTTGGAAATTCCGAGGTCTAAAAACGATTTTTCTTTGGCGTCTTTTACTTTGCCGCTTTCGATTTTATCTAAAATATTTGAAAGCATTTCGCCAAGAAAAACCGACATTATCGCGGGCGGAGCTTCGTTGGCGCCAAGGCGGTGGTCGTTTCCGGCGGAAGCGATCGAGGCGCGCAGCAGGCCGCCGTGTTTTTCGACCGCCATGAGCGAGGACATCAAAAATACGAGGAACTGAAGGTTTTCTTCCGGCGTCTTCCCGGGTTCTAAGAGGTTGTTGTCGTCGGTATCGATAAGCGACCAGTTGCAGTGCTTGCCCGAGCCGTTGACGTAGGCGAAAGGTTTTTCAGCCAGCAGCGCGTAAAATCCATGGCTTTTAGCGATGCGTTTCATAGTTTCCATAAGCAATTGATTGTGGTCGGCGGCTATATTAGCATCTTCGAATATAGGCGCTATTTCAAATTGATGCGGCGCGACTTCGTTATGGCGCGTTTTGCAGGGAACACCGAGCTTGAGAAGTTCGTATTCGAAATCCTGCATGAAATCGAGGACGCGGTCTTTGATCGATGCGAAATAATGGTCTTCCATTTCCTGTCCCTTGACCGGGCGCGCGCCTAAAAGCGTCCTGCCGCATATTTTAATGTCGAGTCTTTTATCCGCGTATTTCTGATCGACTAAAAAATATTCCTGTTCGGCTCCGATTACCGATTTTACCCGGTAGGCGGTTTTATTTCCGAATAATTTTATAACTCGCAGCGCCGCTTCTGAAATGGCTTCCATAGAGCGTAAAAGAGGAGTTTTCATATCGAGAACTCCGCCGTGGTAGGATATAAAAGCGGACGGAATGCAGAGTATGGAGCCGCGGCCTCGCTCGATAATAAAAGCGGGTGAAGTCGGGTCCCACGCAGTGTAGCCGCGCGCCTCGAATGTGCTGCGCATGCCGCCTGAAGGAAACGACGACGCGTCAGGTTCGCTCTGAATGAGCTGGCTGCCTGAAAATCTTTCGATGACGCTGATATGGTCGTTATCGTCGAATTGTATGAAAGCGTCGTGTTTTTCGGCGGTTAAGCCGGTCATCGGCTGGAACCAGTGCGTGTAGTGCGTCGCGCCTTTTGAAAGCGCCCATTCTTTCATGGCGTGGGCGACGGCGTCAGCCGTGTCTGAATCTAATTTTCTGCCTTTTTCGATAATATTTAAAAATTTATTAAATACCTGTTTCGGAAGTTTATCTTTCATCACGTTAAGATTGAAAGTGCAGCTCGCGAAAATTTCTGAAATTTTGAATTTTACCGGGTTAATGGACATGTACTCAATACCTCCGTATTCTATTTGCCCACCCTAATTTACAAAAAATGAATATATTTATCTTTAGGAAACATTATACTATAAGCTGTCGTAAAAAACAATATTTAATTTGAAGTCTTTAAATATATGCTTGATATTAATTTTGCGATATTAACGCCGCGAATTCAAATTAAGCGCTCAAATTTTTATTGACAAATAAGAGCAAATGATTTATAATAAAATTAAGTTTAATTAAAAAATAATTAAAAAACATTAATTTAATTCTATTTCGTCGTGAATTATTAAGCTGTATAAATCCTTCTTTAAAATCATATTAACATAAGTATCAAATATAAGTCTGGATTAAATAAATTAAAAGAACTAATTGTATCAGTTAGTCATGTCCAAATTAAATGCAAAATTAAAAGAACTGAAAAATAGCGACAGAAAGGAATGAAGAGTTATGTCGAAAAATAAAAAAGAACAAAAAGACATCAATGAAAATACAAACAATCAGAACCCGGGCGAAAATAATAATAAAGAATCTGAAAAAAACAACGGCGGCGGTGATATTTCATCCGTAAAATTCAATCAGATTTTTATAGCGCTGGGCACCTGTATTACATTAATGGTCATCGCTAAACTATTGGGTTTATAGCTTATAGTCCCTTCCAGAGCTGTGTATCGCTGAAAATTCAAGAATTTCGATATCAATATTTTATTTAGTTCAATACGCACCGAATAAGCGCCGTGTTTCGTTCATTAAAAAAAGCGCCGCTAAGGAGGCTGTTATGGATAATCTGTGGTATAAAACCGCTGTTGTTTACGAATTGTATATCAAGGGGTTTAAAGATTCGAGCAGTGACGGTAAGGGCGATTTCCCGGGACTCACTTCAAAGCTCGATTATCTGAAGGAGCTGGGAGTCGATTGTCTGTGGCTGCTTCCAACCTACCCGTCGCCGGGTTTTGACGATGGATACGATGTTATGGATTATCACTCCGTTAATTCCGATTACGGTTCGCTTAAAGATTTCGTAGTCTTTTTAGATGAAGCGCATAAGCGCGGAATGAAGGTTTTAACCGAGCTTGTTCTTAATCACACATCCGACAGGCATCCCTGGTTTATCGAAGCTAAAAAAGGCCCTCAGTCGAAATTTCACGATTATTACGTATGGTCGGATACCAACGATAAATATAGCGGCGCCCGGGTTATTTTCACAGATTCCGAGCTGGCGAACTGGTCCTGGTGCAACGATTGCAAAAAATATTACTGGCATAGATTTTATCATCATCAGCCCGATCTTAATTTCGAAAATCCTGAAGTGCGCGAAGAAATGAAAAAAATCATGTCGTTCTGGTTAGATCTCGGCGTTGACGGTTTCCGGGTGGACGCCGTGCCTTATCTTTTCGAGCGCGAAGGCACTAACTGCGAAAATCTTGAAGAAACACATATATACATGAAAGAAATACGCAGATTCATTGACGCCCATTATAAAGGCAGAGTGCTTCTGGCAGAGGCGAATCAGTGGCCGACCGATCTGCTGCCCTATTTCGGCGATAACGATGAATTTCACATGGCG
The DNA here is from genome assembly GCA_002423385.1 of bacterium UBP16_UBA6123. Taxonomy (GTDB): domain Bacteria; phylum Muiribacteriota; class UBA9980; order UBA9980; family UBA9980; genus UBA9980. Next base: position 10,000 of record DIVV01000097.1, on the reverse strand, counting down.
TTTAATTTTCCTTTGATGCCGCGAATGTTTATGGCTATCAAGCAGGAGCATCACGGCCCGATCGTCGATATTATAAATAAAATGCCTTCCATACCCGATCAGTGCCAGTGGCTTATTTTTTTACGCAACCACGACGAGCTGACTCTCGAGATGTGTACCGACGAAGAGCGCGATTATATGTATTCGCAGTACGCCTACGACGCGCAGATGAAAATCAATATAGGCATAAGGCGAAGACTCGCGCCGCTTATGGAAAACGACCGCCGCAAGATCGAGCTTTTATACGCTATGCTCTTTACTCTGCCGGGTTCGCCGGTAATTTATTACGGCGACGAAATAGGTATGGGCGATAATATTTATTTAGGCGACCGTAACGGAGTTCGCACTCCGATGCAGTGGGACGAAAATAAAAATTCGGGCTTTTCCGACAGCAAACCGTCGATGCTCTACGCGCCCGTCATAACCGATCCCGAATATAATTTCAATGCGGTCAATGTCAGTGCCCAGCTCGCTAATCAAAACTCGCTTCTTAATTTTATCAAAGATATGATCAAACTGAGAAAGCTATATAATAATAGTTTGATATTCGGATGCGGTGAAATAAAATTTATATATCCAGAAAATAAAAAAATACTGGTATATACGAGAAAATACGGCGAAGATATCGTTTTGTGCTCGTTCAATCTGGCGCGCACTCCTCAACCGGTAGTTATAGACCTTAAAGAATACGAAGGGTACGAGCCGATCGAAATATACGGCGGCGCTAAATTTCCGCTTATAGGAAGCCTGCCATACTTACTTACTCACTCGCCTTACGGGTTTTATTTATTTTATTTAAAAAAGCCCCACCAGCAAGGATAATTTACTCGAGTAATTCCGTAAACCATAAAATCTTAAAATTGTTGAAAAACCATAAAATTAATAATTTTAAAAAAATGTAGTATTTTTAAATATAGCGGATTTTTGATAATTGCGCGGGAGGTGTATTATGAGACTTGTAGTCGTTTCAAACCGTCTTGGAGTTACGGCTAACCTCAAGCCTGACGGCGGCGTTGAATTTAAGGAAAGTGCGGGCGGCCTCGCCAGCGCCTTGAATTCATATTTTATGACCGAAAAATATAAAGAGCTTAATATTGAAGATTTTCTATGGGTAGGCTGGCCCGGAATTGAAATACCCGCCGAAAAACACGTGGAGGTCCGGGAGCGGTTATTAAAAGATTATAAGTCATGGCCCGTTTTTCTGCCCGAAAAAATTATGGACCGCTTCTATAGCGGCTTCTGTAACCGCACGGTATGGCCGCTTTTTCATTACTTTCCAATGATGACTACTTACGAGCAGCACCATTGGGAATGTTATAACGACGTAAATAATTTTTTCGCATCCAGCCTGTCCGAAATTTTAAAGCCGGACGATATAATCTGGATACATGATTATCAATTAATGCTTCTGCCGGCGATGCTGCGTGAATTTTTCAGCGACGCGGCGATCGGATATTTTCATCATATACCTTTTCCGTCTTATGAAATTTTTCGTCTTCTGCCGGGCGCATGGCGCGAAAAAATTATGCGTGGCCTTCTCGGAGCGGATCTTACGGGGTTTCATACCGTCGATTATACCCATCATTTTTTAAGGTGCGCTTCAAGGATAACTAATCTGGAAAATAGTTTCGGTAAAATGCTTTATCATAACCGTATAATGAAAGCGGATACTTTTCCGATAGGAATCGAATTCGATAAATTTAACGACGCCGCGCGCCGCGACGATGTTCAGGCTGAAATTGACCTGCTGCGGCCATCCTTCGCCGGTAAAAAAATAATTTTATCTATCGACCGCCTCGATTATACCAAGGGTATCGCCAACAGGCTGAAAGGGTTTCGCGCCTTTCTCGAAAAGCATCACGAACTGCACGAAAAAATAATAATGATTTCCATAGTCGTGCCGTCCCGCGTTAAAGTGCCGCAGTATCAGGCGCTTAAAAAGCAGGTGGATGAGCTCGTGGGTGAGATAAACGGCAAATTCGGAAGCGTCGATTGGACGCCGCTGGTCTATCGATATAAATCCATTAGTTTCGCGCATCTGGCGGCATTATATATTTTAAGCGATATCGCTATGGTTACGCCGCTTCGTGACGGAATGAATTTAGTCGCCAAAGAATATTTGGCCTGCAAAAAAAGCGAAAGCGGAGTTTTGATTTTAAGCGAAATGGCCGGCGCCGCTAACGAACTTACCGATGCGGTAATTATGAACCCTAACAATACCGAAAGTTACGTTGACGCCATTGAAACCGCGCTTGGCATGGATTACCAGGAGCGTAAAATAAGGCTCGATAACATGAGGGCGAGAATTTGCCAATACTCGGTCATTAAATGGGCCGAAGACTTTATCGGCGGACTTATCGAGATTTATAACGAACAGCGCGGGCTTAATTCGAAATATTTAGATGAAGCTCGCCGTTTTGAATTAACTTCGAGCTATAGCGCGGCGCATAAGCGCCTTATTCTATTAGACTATGATGGGACGCTCGTTAATTTCGTGAAAGATCCCGAAAAAGCCGTGCCGGGCGATAGCTTGATACTGCTTTTGAAAAAATTAGCCGACGATGAAAAAAATAATATAGTCATTATAAGCGGACGCGGCAGGAGCGCGCTTCAAAAGTGGCTCGGCGGCCTTAAAATAAATTTCGTCGCTGAACACGGCGCGTGGATTAAAAATATTAACCAACAGTGGCGTCCGACGGTTGATTTAAAAACCGACTGGAAAAAAAGCGTTATCAAATTGATGAGTAAATACTGCGGCCGATTGGCAGGTTCTTTTATCGAAGAAAAAGACTTTGCAGTAGCATGGCATTACAGGGCCAGCGATTCAGAACTCGCCCGTGCCCGTGCTAATGAACTGGCCTCTGCGCTCGCGCCTTTAATCAAAGGCAACGATATTAACATGCTTAAAGGCAAATGCGTTATAGAAGTGCGCACTTCGAAGGCAAATAAATGCAGCGGCGCGCTCGAGTTCATTAAAGCGAATAAATACGATTTTATTTTCTTCGCTGGCGACGACGCCACTGATGAAGATCTTTTCAATGCGCTCGACGATGGAGCATATACGATTAAAATAGGCGCGGAACAAACCGCGGCGCGGTTTAATTTAATCAACCCCGCCGGGCTTCTTGACTTCCTCGGCCGCCTGGCCGATTTATCGAACGAAGACGCGGCAATGTAGTAATTTAAATAATAATAAAGGAGTCGATTATGAAGCAATTTATTAAAATGAATAAAAATGAACTTCTCGATTATTTGTGGGATGAAAATCCCGACATGAAAAGGCTGCTGAAATATTCAAAGGTCATTCACGAAGCGAGAAATAATTTTTTTTCATATTTAAATTATTATGAAAGAAGTTATTTTAACGTTCAGTCGGAACACTATAACGAGGATATTCCGATAGTCGAAAGAAATAATGCTAAAGAATGTATAAGGGTTTTGAAAAATATCATCAGGACCGAAAACGATAAGATCACAAAACATTGCGCGTTTGAAATTTTATTTAAATTATCCTGCGACGATATGAGCGTTTTACCTAAAATCAGCGAAGGTTTTTTATGTGAATTCATTTTTTTAATGAAAGGCATTAAAGGTAAATCAGAGGCTTATCTCTGCCAGTCGAGGCCGGTTGAATATGAAAACGCCCGTTCAGCGTCGGTTGAACGTTCAAAAGTGCTTGATAATTATTCTTATATGATGCTCGAGCGTTTTAAAAAATATAAAACGGGCCTCGATGAATCCTTAATAAACGAACGTAGAAAAATGAAAGCTAAAATATTAAAATATTTTAAGGCCGGCGAAAAAGAATGGTTCGATCACCGCTGGCAGTTAAAGCATGTGATCAACGATTTAAAAACGCTTTCGGCTCTTGTGAGTTTAAGCGCGGATGAAATCGAAGGCCTTAAATTGGCCGATAAATATTCGATACCTTTTCAAATAACCCCGTATTATCTGTCTTTATTCAACGAAACCGGCCGTTGTGAGTACGATAACGCTATAAGGGCGCAGGTTTTGCACGGCAAAAATTACTGTAAAAATATATTTAAAAGTAAAAAAAATGGCGTGGATATGGATTATATGGGCGAAAAATCCACGAGCCCGATAGATCTTATAACAAGGCGCTACGCGCAGATAGTTATTTTAAAACCTTATGATTCATGCCCGCAGATATGCACCTACTGCCAGCGTAACTGGGAGATAACCGATCTTAAATCGGCAAAAACTACTAAAGATAAATTAAAAAAAGCCATCGAATGGATAGCCGCCGATCCCGCGATAGTCGAAATTCTTTTGACCGGCGGCGATCCGCTTACGCTTAATAATGAATCGCTGGATAAAATCATCGCAGAATTAGCCGCTATCAAGCATATCGTTAGAATCAGAATCGGAACCAGAACGCTTGTTACCATGCCGCAGCGTATTGACGACGGTTTTTTAGATATATTGAAAAAATACCATAAATGGGGCCGACGTGAAATTTGTATAGTAACCCACTTTCAGCATCCAGCCGAAATCACCCCCGATGTTTGCGCGGCGGTTGAAAAATTAAAATACGGCGGCGTTAATATCTATAACCAGCAAGTTTTTACTTATTTTAACAGTAAAAAATATGAGACCTGCCTTTTAAGAAAGACGCTTAAATTAAGCGGAATAGATCCTTACTATACCTTCAATACCAAAGGCAAGGAAGAAACGTTAGATTTCAGAGTGCCGATATCGCGCCTGGAACAGGAACGAAAGGAAGAAGCGCGCCTTCTGCCGGGAATCGTAAGAACGGACGAACCGGTATTTAACGTGCCTAAAATAGGCAAATCGCATTTAAGGGCCTGGCAGGACCATGAACCTATAATGATAAGGCCGGATGGTAAAAGAATATATCGCTTCTTTCCATGGGAATCAAGATTTGCCGTCAGCGACGCTTACGTTTATACCGACGTTTCGATTTATGATTATTTGAAGCGGCTCGAAGCCGACGGCGAGGATATCGACGATTATAAAACCATCTGGTATTATTTTTAAAATATTAAGTATATAAAAGATAGCCGGCGGGGATTTAAATATAATTCCTGCCGGTTTGTTTTTGCGCTTAATTAAAAATATCCGGCGCGTGTATAATTTTTTGCTGATTTTAGCCGAAAAGTAAATTATAGAGGTATTTTAACCACTATAATAAGGGGTGAGCACGTTGTCGAGATTATTATCAAAATTAAGGGATGTAAAAATCAATATCAAACAGGACGGATTTTCTAAAACTTTTAAATCGCTCGAGCAGGATTGGCTGCCATCGAATAAAACCGCGCTTACGGTTATATGGATAATCGTATCTATAATGGCAGGCGAATTAATAATATATAAGCATCAGAATTTATTTAGTTCTTATGTAACTAACGCTTCTGATCTGGATTACGGCCGAAGCGTCTCGAGCCCGGGTGATAGCCGCGAAAAATATGATACAAGCGTAAATTCATCGTCGAAACTCTATCAGAATATACTCGCCCGTTACGCAAGCGAAGAAAATAATAAACGCAGCGTAAGCGATAAAGTGAATAAAATAGCCGCTGAAAAAGGCGTTATATCGGAAGACCGGTTCGAGATTCCAGCGGTTGGAACGACGGCGGTTTCAAAAATTGCGGCGCGCGGCGTTACTAAATCACAAACCGCGGAACCCCGGATCAAGGTTGCTGCAAAAAAAACGGGCGCCAATGGCGGGCGCGTTATAGTCCACAGAGTTAAACGTGGCGAAACTCTTGCTCATATCAGTAAAAAATACTTTAAAACGACTTCTAAATATAAACAAATAGCCGTTCAAAATAATCTGAAAAGCCCATATTCGGTTAAACGCGGCGATAATTTGATAATAGTGCTGCGCTGAAAAAAAAGATAAATAACGATACGTAAAAATATACGCCGGATTTAAGCCGTGAGCATAAAAATGGATTGTGCCAGGGATTATCTCCGGCGTATTGATGTTCTCTGGCGAATTCTTCCGAGCCGGGCCCGTCGGAATGAGAATGAATACAGCCGCCGTGACCATGGATATGCTCGTGCCCGCCGCTATGCTCATCACCGTGATTATGATGATCGAGTTCGCCGCCGCCCTCGAATTTTTTTAGTATTTCGGCGCGGTTTATATCGGTACGGTAAGAGTTGATATCGAAATCTTCCCTGAGAGAATTTTTTAAAAATTGCATCAGCTTCATCGCTAGATGAGCGTTATCTTTATCACAGTCCGCACTGAGGTATTTTTGGCCGGCTTCTAACGCCAGTATCGCCTCGTTCGTTTCATTATTTAAAATCGCGTGTATCCAGCCGGATTCGAAGTATAGCTCCGACAGCCTCGAAGCGGGCGGGGTAAGGTTACTTTCGATGCCTTCCTTTAAAACCGCGAGGGCCCGCCCCGGTTTTTCAAGATGAAAAGCCAGATGGTGCGCGAGAATCAGATAGGCGTCGATAAAAGAAGAATCGAAAATAGTTACCAGCTTAAGCAGCGGAACGATTTCGGTGTTTTCACGAAATTTAACGGCGGTCGAATGGAAATATTCATCGACGCGCAGCCATATATAAGAAGCGGCGACCTGCCTGAGCTCTTTTGACATGGAAAGCGATAGCGATACGATCGGATTGGCTGACGCCTTTTTTTTAAGTTCTTGCGCGGCTGAATCTGATTTATCTTTTAAATAACTCGCGGTAAAGATAAACAGCGCGGCAAGTAAAAGGAATATTATGAATATATGATATTTCTTCATGGCGGCATTTTTCATAATCGCACCCGGTGTTTTTTATTTTTTTTAAAGGTCTTTTTTCTTGAAAACCAGCGCGGCGGCGCCCAGTATTATTACATCGGCGGCGAGGGTATATAGCGTGAGCATCACCAGATATCCGGCCGCGCCTTCAAAGTTTTCGGTTATAACGTGCTCGGCGGTATAATACTTAAAATTAGGCAACAAATAACCCGTAATTAATCCGCTGATATTTAATACAAGCGGACTGCCGCCGCTTTTTTCAATCGCGTAGGATATATAGCTCCCCCAGTGGCCTATGAAATAAATAAAAACGCTGAGCGCCGGGGCTACCACCAGCGAGGAAGTTACGCAGAAAAATGCCGCTATGGCCCCCAACAAAGATAGTTTAAGCGTGACGATATAAAAGTAAATTAATGTCAGGCGGCTGAAGAGGCCCGAGTTAAAATATATTATAAGAAATATTTCGCCGAATATGATAAGCACGTTGAATGCTGTAAATATAATGGCGCCGAGCCATTTGCCTATAATAAAATGAGTTCTGGAACATTCGGATGTGAGAATAAAATATGCCTTTTTAGAGTCTAACTGCGCGCGTATCTGCGAAGTGGTTAAATACAGGCAGAGAAAAGCTCCCAGAAGCGAAGCTAACGAAGAGCCGAAATCGAAGATGATTCTGTCCTGGATGCCCTGATCGAAGAAATCGAGGGCGAAATTGCCGGCTACCACTATCACCGAAATAAGCATCAGCATTATAAACAGCCTGTCGCGAACCGATTCTAAAAATAAATATCTTGCTATCGAAAAGATCTTACCCATATTATAATTCACTCTTTTCAGATTTCATGAGTTCGAGATAACGCGCTTCGACGCTGGCGGATTTTTTATTATAATCAGATAAATCTATAGTTTCAAGCAGTTCGCCGTATTTTATTATGGATACCCTGTCGCAGACACGCTCTATTTCGGATATATGGTGCGAGCTGAAAAAAACGGTCTTCGACATTTTTTTGAATTTTTCGATTATCTTTAAAAGAAGCGATATGCCGTCAGGATCGAGTCCCGAACCCGGTTCGTCGAGTATTAACAGATCAGGTTCGCGAAGAAGGCACAGCGCTAAAGCGAGCCGCTGACGCATGCCTTTGGAAAATTTTTCGACCGCGGTGTCTTTCCATTTATAAAGGCCGGTTTCGTTGAGCGCCGCTTCCGTTTTTGATTTTAAGTCGCTGCGGCCGATAGCGGCAAACGAAACCGGATTAAGAGATATCGAAAAATCGATTATTTCGGCCGGCGTTAAAAACTGGTAAAAATTTACCGATTCGGCGATATAAGCCGTTTTATCAAGATAGTCGGCGTTTTTAATATTGCGGCCGAATATTTTGATATCACCGGAAGTCGGCATAATTAATTTTACGATCATCTTTATGCTCGTGGTTTTTCCGGCGCCGTTATGGCCTAAAAAACCATGCACTTCACCTGTTTTAACCACTAAATTCAGGTTTTTGACCGCGGATTTTTCGCGCTCGTTTAAATTGCCCGAATAGTTTTTCGATAAATTAATGCATTCTATCGCAAATTTTTCATCACTCATTATATCACCGGAATTTATTTTAATTATTTTTAATTAATTGCTTTATTCAAAAATTTTATCGACATCGATTCCGTCAACGGAAGAAGGAGGCGTGCTTCCTGAATTGCCGCCGCTGGAGTTGCCGCCGGAACGATTGGAAGATACTTTTTCGATAATTTTTCTGATGGCCGGATCAGACAGTAATTCTTTAATTTTCGGGTTGGCTTCGATTGCCTGCATATTGCCCGAAAGCAGAGTGTTCATTATTGAAGGATCTTGCGCTATGGCCATTATTTTCGGGTTGGTGGAAAGGGCCATTACGTCAGGATCGTTGACAAGCTCGGTCATTAAACCTAAAAGTTCGCCCGGATCGACGTTTGCCGCTCCCGCTCCGCCGCCGCCCGAAAAGGCCTTTAAAACGCCTGAAAGATCAGGCATCCCGCCGCCGGGAGCGTTAGGCGTCATCGTAACGGGAGTAAAGCCCGCACTGCCAGAAGCGCCCGCAGCAGCCGCCGTCCGTTCGAGGGAAGGCTGCGATTTTATCGTATAGCCGCCGCCCGAGGAGCTTAATATTATTTTTTCGCGCATTACGTCTTTGACGCCATTTGCGTTAGTATAGTTAAAAGTCAGAGTGGCCGTGGTCGTTCCGTCGCCGTTGTCGCGGCTGTTAAGTATTTTAAGACCTTCGGGCGACATGAAACTTTCACGCCATTTTTCTATTTTAGCTATAGCAGCTTCGCCGTGAGCAGACTGAGGCATCGATTTTACCGCTTCTTCATAGTTTTTCGCGAATATATTTTCGAAATAATCGCGCAGCGGCCGCTCTATCTTTGAATCGATAACGCCGTCGGGCATGCGTGAGGCCGAAGCATTTTTAGCCGTGACGCCGCTTTCTAAAGATTTTTGCGCAGCGGCTGGCGTGATATTTAAAAATAAAACTGAGGTAAAAACGAAGATGAAAATAATAGTTGTAAACATAAGGAGTGAGGTTTTTAAAAATTTAATAGTCGAGTTCAAAAGTATCGCCTCCATTGTAAAAATACTATGCTGTTGACTTTATTATAAACCTATATACTCAAAAATGCAATATTTTTTTTAAAAAGGGAGGGAGAAAAGGTTAGCAACCCTTTCTCCCTCCCTTAAACCCTCCCTCAATCCGCAAATTGCCTGACGCTTTCTGGTTAGTTTATCGATATCTTTTTTCCGTCCTGACTTTTATTTGATGAACTATATCGTAAATCTCTGGTTAATAGTGTAGCTTTCAAGTTTTTTTCGCCTGCCGTTCGTTCGTTCGTTCACTCACTCACTCACTCACTCACTCACTCACTCACTCATTTACTTTATTTATTACTTATTTGTCTGCTAGCTTGCTTGTTTGCAGTCGCGCGCAACGTGCGCGCGACTGCGTAGCAACAACGGTTTTACCGTATTTAAGCTGAACGGCTCACGGTAAAAATCTGCCGCTAATCGATACGGTAATTACGCCGCTAAAATTAAAACAAATTGTTTATGGGAAAAACCAACGAAAATAAAGTTTATTAAATATATCAGATTAAGTTTATAATACTTTTGTATAGTAAAAGTTGTTACGCTTTATAGCATTACCGTGAGCATTATTATAAAGTTCCAGCGGTGCGCAAATGTAACGCCT
>DIVV01000103.1 GCA_002423385.1 bacterium UBP16_UBA6123 | reverse complement strand
TTTTGGAGTGGACTCATATATTAAAGTTATTACACTCAGGAAACAGTAGGTGAAATCGGGCTTGAACATGATGAAAATCTGGAGTGCAAGCGCGCCGAATAACACCAGACCGTATGAATATACGGTAAGTAATATAAATGATGACCAGATGCATAAGGCAATTATCGATATAATTTCATTTCCTTTTTGGCCCCAGTACTTGTATATAAGCGCGAAGAATATCAAAAGCGGCGAAATCAGGCCGAGTAATGATAATCGAACGTGACGCGTCCAGTCGTTATAAGTGACATATCCGGCTATGGACAGGCTTATGAGTGAAGCGAAAAACGAGACGAACATAAACAGAAGAACGATTTGCGTTCTACTGCCGAGGAAATCGTCATACCATTTTATTTTTTTGAAATATTCTGAATCCGGGAGAACGAACGTCAAATCTTCGGTGAATTTATAACGCCGGCTTGCGATGTTCAGTGAGCCGTAAATGATATTTTCCGGCGTATCGCCGTGAAAGAAATTATAGACGTTATTAATCATTTCATTGTCCGGAGACTTGTGAAGATTTATTGTATCATAGCTGAACTGAGAATCTTTGTGCCGTAAAAACCTTGTGCGATATCTGTAATAACGATTGAAGAACCATAAATTTTCAAAAAATTTCGATTTATTATTGATTTTATCGTTGATATATTTTATGTCATTGTCGTTATAGTCGATGTTATAATTGCGAACTTCGAACGGGCTGGTAGTTATCAGACGTAGATCGATGTTTGCGGCATTTTCATCCGACAGATGTTTTAAGGGTATAACGAAGTCCGGGGAGGAAAATTCAACGTAAATAATGGGCAGTGTTGCCTTTGTACATTTTATAGCGATAAAACAATTACCTGGCTTGCAATATGACTCGAAAGCCCACGGCGCGAATCGCCATTTCGTAGTTTCGACGGTATCGGCTCCGTATGAGAGAAGTTTTTGCCTTAATTCGCCCAGATTGCGGCATTCGAAAATATTAATTTCGGCGGAGCCGTTTTGCTTTTCAGGTCTCCAGTTGTGGTTCAAATCCAGTTTTATATGACATCTCCTGAAAAACCAATCAGCTTCATCAAGCCACCGACTCTTTTGGGTATACCACTTCCAGTAGTTAAGGCCTTTCGGAATTTGATAAAGACATGGCATGATCGAATAAGAGAAAAAATCCGAAGCGAGCTGCCTCAACTGTGATTTTATCAATTGCGTTACTTCGCCGCCGGGTATTGTTGAAAAAAATGATCAGCTCGGCTATGCCGTATGCCGGATCTATCATCGAAGCCTTGACTTTATCGGCGGAGCAGCCAAGAGGCATTATATAATAAAATACTTCACTTGTTTCGATCGCATCGAAAGTATATTGAGGCGCGTCGGCAGTGGCCGAAAGAATGCCATATCCTTCGACTCCATAAATCGATCCCGGTCTTGCGCCTATGATCATCTTCTGAATTCCTCCTCGGTAATCGGCCACTGTGTAATCGGTATATTTGAATTTCAAGGCGCCGCCGGCGCTGCCTGGAGCGCGCACAAGAATGCCGAAAGCGGAGGCCGATCCGGCAAATGATAAAATAATTGCAATGATAAAAATCAAAAAAATCGTATTTTTAATCATGACTTCGTCCTTGATGATTAATCGATGATATCTTAACTGGCAAAATAAGCCGCCGGATGAAATTATAGCATATTTTAAAATTAATTACAATCTTTTCTACACTACTCGCGCATTCTTCGTTTTTCTCATTTTTTTCCGCCTTTGTCAATGCCAGTATTAGTTTTTCCGGGTTGAGTCGTGGCTTTGTTGTTCTCTTTATTGATAAGTTTCAGCGCAAGCGTCATTCCTTCGATATCTTTCGCCTCGGTAAACACTTCGATCGAGCGTTTTAAAAATTCATGATCATGATCGGGAATGTTTTTTATTAGAATTTTTATCAATTCTTTTTTTTTGCCATTCGTCGTGTCGCTTCTAAGGCGTGACAACGTGGCGCCGTCGCGTAATTTAGCCATGTTCAAAAGGATTTCGAACGACGCCGGGTTATTACTGTGTTCCGCTAAAAGCAGCAATTCACTTAGACGCCCGGCCGGAAATTCTAAGCCATTGCTCATTAAAAAGTTAATCAACTCCCGGTCGGCGTAGCTTATTATCGCCGTCAATAAATAACGATCATCGATTTTATAATACTTTTGAAGTAAATTCCACATTTTTTCGTTCGGGACGTTTTTCAGTCTGGCGATATGCACCAGCGTGGCGATAAACTTATCGTCGCTGCAATAAATTTTTAAAGTTTCCGCCAGCCGGTTGTCGAACTCGCCGATTTTATCCGAGTTTATATCGAGTAGATGATTTATTATTTTCTGATTACGGCAGGAGAAAAGCTCCATAAGAACGTCCGAATCGTCGAATCCATTCTCGCCGAATTTTATATTGGCGCCCGAGCCGATCAGCAGCAGAAGAATTTCATCCGATTGCCTCCAACGGCCGCTTTCGGTAAGCGCGCTTTCGCCCTTCAGATTTTTTATATTGACGTCCGCGCCATTTTTTAGAAACGCTTTTACGGCAGTGAGTTTACCTTCCCTTGCGGCGAGGATTAGCGGCGTATCTCCGTTGTTATCGGTGTCGTTTATATTCGCGCCGGCGCGGACCAGCAGATCTACGGCTTCATATATTTTTTCGTCGTTATCGCGCTTCGCTATATACATAAGAGCATTCAGACCTTCCTTGGTTTTCGCATTGACATTAGCGCCGCAGCTTATCATTCCTCTGACAGCGTCCAGGTTTATGCCGCCTGAAAACACTTTTATTAGAGGAGTTTTTCCTTCCAGATTGCGTGCGTTGATTTTCAGACCATTCTTTACGAGCAGGTAGATCGTGTTGGGTATCGAATTTTGGCAGTAAAACAGTGCGTTGTTTCCAACGTTGTCGATCGCTGAAATATTTTTAAAATATTTCAGCGTGTTTTCATCGACGATGTAATTTTTTGACAGCAGCAGCATTAATACCGTCTTGCCTTCCCTGTCGACGGCGTTTACATTCGCACCCATCTGGATCACGCGTTCGATGGTTTTCCAATCGTAATCCGATCTAATAAGAGCGTGCATCAAAGAATGACTGGTCGTCGATTTGTGGTCTAAATTTTTAATTATTTTTAATCGCTCGATCACATCTTCGCTTTTTTGACGATCCGAGATCATTTTGACGCATTTCTGGTAATCTTCATAATCGTCAGTGAAATCTTTTCTGGCGCCTCTTGATAAAAGCAGTCTAGTGATTTTGTGATAAAATGAATTCGCGTATTCAAGGCCGTTATTGCCGTACTCGCCGCATACGTCAGGGCTAGCCCCAAGATCGAGCAGCTTTTCGACTACCCCGGCGTCGCCCGCTTCGATAGCCCTGAACAGCGATACCGGCATTGAAGCCTTTTTTTCCAGCAAAAAATTGACGGATTGCGTATCGCCGTTCGCCAGCGCCGCGTAAAGCGGCGTGACTTTGAAAGCATTGCGCGCGTCGATATTGGCGCCATGCTCCACGAGCTTTTTCAATAAATCGTACCTTTTCTTGATTACCGCATAAAGCGCGGGCGGATTTTTATAAATATCGCCCAAATTCGGGTTCGCGCCTTTTTTCAGCAGCATGTCTATGGTTTTTTCGCGGCCCAGCTTTATGGCATACGTGAGCGCGGTTTTTCCATTGGAATCGGTATAGTCGATATCGAGGCCGGGTGCGGCGAGTAATTCAGTCGCGGCCGTATCGCCGGATTTTATTGCGCCCAATAAAATTTCTTCGGTCGCCGTTCCGCACTTTAAAAGCGTCTCGGTAATTTTCGACTGAGGTATATTCTGCGCCTGCATGGCGCGAATCACGGCCTGAATGGATGCGTTTTTAACGTCGATGAACCGTTTCAGCGATTCGGGCTCGAAGCTCGCGAAAGGCCTGTAACCCCTGGCGATGAGAGCTTCGATAACCGAGAGGTTTTCGGTCGTGACGGCTTTTTTGAAAGCGCTTTCTATCGCGCCGGAGCGCATGTCTAAATCCGGCCTGCCGATGATGGCGAGCGCGGCTTCGGTAAAATTTTTTTCGACCGCGAGCTCGAGGGCCGTCCGGCATCTGATTCCCGCTTTATTTATTGACGGTTCATGGCGCGCCAGAATTACGGCGGCGATATCACGATTCATATCCAGAGCGCAGAGCAGTGGCGTATCGATTTCTTCGACGGATTCCGCCTGTCTTCCGATTACCTTTTTGTGACGGATATCTCCGAACATAGTATAATCGCCCTCTTTGTTCAATGACGGCTTCAAATTTATCCCTTTATCAATAAGTTTTTCCAGATAATATGAATCGTTTTTATTTATCGCCCGGTAAAGTGGGTTGTCATATATTTTTACCGGTGCATTAATATCTTTTTCACTAACCTTCGATAATACATAGTCGAAACCTTTTCTATCGCCTTTTAATATATTGTTTTCGAGCGCTTCCGAAGGGTTGGTTATCCTGATGCCGCGCGCCTCGAGCGTTCTGGCTATTTTTGTGTTTCCTCTGCCCAATGCGGCCTGAGCGATTTCGTCTGAAATTCCGCCCTCGAGTTTATCGAACAGGAAATCAGAAATTTCATCCTGGCGCTCATATAACGAAGCACTCAATACGTCTTCGATTTCGTCGGTGCCCAGGCCTTTCGGCGATTCCGGCGCGGACGATCGCGGGCTCCGGGCGAACTCCTCGAAGTACTTGAAAAAATAGTCCTTTCTGTTATTCCGTATCAGGCATTTCAAAAAAGAAGTTTTATATCCCGATTGTTTGCTGATGATTTTTTTCGCGTAGTCGTCAAGTATGTCGGGCGAACCGAGCTCGATTATTTTTTTATCCAGATCATAAAATGCGTTGTATGAATTTCTGCCATCGCGCGAATCGATTCCTGAAAGTCCGTAATCGAATAAAATTTTTATCAATATATAATCTCTGTCATCAATGGCATGAATTAAATAATTTTTAAATAATTTTTCATCATTATTCAGCCCGGCTGCGCTTACGATTTTTTTAAGAGTTTCGGTTTTTCCATTTTTTAAAAAAATAGTCATAGCCACGACGTTTTCATTGACCGTTAACTTGTTGCGCCGAATTTCACTCTCGTCGCCGGCCGCGATTTTGTTCCAGATTCCATCGGCCGGGCTTTCGCCATCCATAAACGATAAAATATCTTCTTTTATCGAGGCGTCGCCATAAGTATAAGCGCTTATGATCAATTCTTTTTTTTCTTTTATGTCGAGTTTTATATTTTTTGATAGGAAATAATCCATGAGTTTGCGGTCGGCAACTGCGACTTCAAGCAGCGATTTATCGTCTGCGGTATTTTTTCCGCTTTGCCTGATCGATGCGATTATCCGTTCCGGAGTGAAACCCAATCTGCCCGCGATGTAAATGCAATTGACCATTTTTATCGAAAAATCTCCGTTGAAATATTGTTTCTGGATATTTTCGGAACATAGTTTGACGCTTTCACTGTCTGAAGCATCGAACGGGGCTATTTTTTTATCCATGAGATATCCGATATGTAAAGGCCGAAGTTCTGAAATTATCAGTTCAAAAATTTCCATTTTTTTATGTAAGGGCTGAAAATCTGAAATTATTGATTCAAAAAAATTCTTTCCTTCTTCCGACGGTGGAGATTTTTTAGCCAGATGCTCAATGTAAAGAAGAAAAAGTTTGCCGTTGCGCTCCGCGTCATGAGTTAATTCATAGACGATCTGCGAAGGCGAGAGCCCCAGTTCGGCGCCTTTTTCTGACAATAACTCGTATGTTTCGACGGTGCCGCGCTTCAGTGCGGTCAGCAGCGGAGGTGCGCCGGAACCATTCTTTGCGTTTATATCTGCGCCATTTTCCAGAAGCATTTTTATCAGGTTATCGTTATTATTGGGCATTTCGGCAAGAGCGTTCAACGCGGTATTGCCGTTTCCGCTCCTGACGTCTACATTTTCCTTTGAAGGCGGAAGCGTGTCGCGGTCTATGATTATTTGCGCGGCTTTCTCTTTCAGACCGTTTTTTTCAAATTCGCTCTTGAAAACTGCTTTGAGTTTTTGCGGAAATTCAGGCAAATTCCAGGGCATTGAATCTTCACGGACTGGCATTTTTTTTATTAGAGCGTATTCACTTAAAAAAGGCGTGAAGTATTGTTCGTTCGGATGGGTGCTGCCCAACATTTCGTACACTTCATACGGAGACAGGGCGAAACTAGTCTGATGGCATTTTCTGTCGAAAATCAATTTTTTTATTTCGTCGTTGCCATGCCAGAGCGTCGCTCTCAATGAGCCGGGTGTTACAGGCGCGCCAGCGTCGGCGAGCAATTTAACTATTTCATAATTTTGGGTAGCGCAGGCTTCTCTGATTGATTCCTCGGTCAGGAAATTATCATTCATTTCCTGCATTTGTCCAAGAATATACCTTACGCCTGAAACGCTCTGGTTTCTGATCGCGATTTTAAGAGGCGTTCCCGACCAGTTCAGAAAATCGATGTCGAAATTTGAATTTAATTGCTTTTTTAAATCTACTCCTCTGCCTGTGAATAAACTTATCATATCGGGATTGTTCGAGGCGAGTGACATTACCGGCGCCGTTATACTGCTGAATGCAGCGTTAATGTCGGCGCCCCGCTCGACCAGCAGCCTGGCCGTCGGATAATCGTCGAGATAGACGGCATAAATCAGCGGAGATTCGCCGCAGGGCCCCGTAGCGTTAATGTTCGCTCCGTTTTCTATCAGGAATTGAGTGATTTCATACCTTGAGAACCCTATGGATACCAGGAGAGGCGCGTTCCGCCCGCGGCCAATATCCGTTCTGGCGCCGGCCGCTATGAGCTTTTTGACCGCCGGCAGATTGCCTTCTACGATTGCGGCTATGAGCGGCGTGACGGATATTTCCGTGTGCCTTCCCCTCTCATCCATTTTATTTATGATATCCGCAGCGGCGCATCTGAAGTCGGCCGTGAAATTCTGGGCGGGAGATTTATATTTAGTGTTCGGGTCGAATCCTTTTTTCAGGAGCGTGTCGAGAAGATCAATCTTGTTCCTTGAAGCGGCGTAGATCAGAGCCAGAGTGCGATTTTCGTCTGAAAGGTCGGCGCCTTCGTTGATGATGGCTTCCATTATGTCTTTGTTTCCGCTGTACCATGCCGCTGTAAGCGCCGTATGGCCCATATTCGAAACGGCGTTTCTATCGGCGCCGCTTTTGAGAAGCGCCCTGACGAGAGCCAAATGTCCTTTTTTGGCGGCGTAAATCAAATAAGACTGTTCGTGAAATTTTTTTTTCACGGGCCTTTGTCTGGCTTTTGCCTCTTCAATACGTATCTGTTCCATGCTGATCATGTCTCCGCTTCGCGCATTGCCGAGCCAGCTGTTGTCTTCATCGCGATCATCGGGCAGCGGTTCTTTTATGACGCCATTAGGATCAATTTTCTCTTTTAGTATATATTCGGCCAGTTTGGGTTTGGCGTTGATTATGACCAGAAAGGTATCAAATAAAATATTACGCGTTTTTTCAGCGATTTCAACGGCCAGACTGGCCAATGCCGATTCTTTCCGACTGGTATTGTCAGCGCCTAATATTTTCATATTTGTTTCGTAGTCTGAAAAAAATTGTGTGTTGCACGCATAAGTTCGATTGTTCACCGTCGAAAAGCAAAGCAAAGTCGTTAATGCGAACAGAACGATATTAAACTTTATTTTTTTTGACATTTTATACATCCCTGAATATAGATTATCGTTTATATGAAATTGAAGATTTGCTTATGAATAAAGGAGCTAACTCTGGATATAAAAAACCGGATAAATAATGCCATAATCATTTCGTCCCAACGTGTTTCAATGTTAACAACAAGAGGTCTGGATAACAGCAAAAACGCAATGCCGGGCTTAAACTTCCAACGCCTTTACTTATTATTATCTGAGTATCATCCTTATAAACTATTCCACTACGGTATTTCTGACCATAAGCGGAAGGAAGAAGAGGCGCGTACAGGCCAAAAATTGTTACCTGGCCGCCATGAGTATGACCGCTCAGTATTAAATCGATTTTAGAAATTGATTCGCCGATTTTTTCGGCATAATCAGGATTATGAGACATTAATATAACATAATCTTCTTTTTTCACATCAATTATAGTTTTCTCAATATCTTGATTATCCGTCCACAAATCACCAACTCCACCTATTTTTATGCGGGAACCATTTATGACTAACCATTCAGAAGAATTATCCATTATTTTAATTTCAGATTTTTTCATACATTCGCGTGTTTTAACGGCATCATCCCAATGATCATGATTACCCAAAACACCGAATTTACCGAGAGGCGCTTTTAATTCTTTTAGTTCATTAAAGCATTCTTCAATATATTTAGCATTGCTTGTATAATCTCCTCCAAATAAAATAATATCGGGCCCTAAGTGGTTAACTGTTTTAACAAGATTTTTAATTCTTTTAAGTGAAAAATCCGGCCCATGATGTATATCTGAAATAAAAACAATTTTTTTGCCATCAAATTCTTTTGAAATACCAGCATTTTTTAATTCTATTTCTTTTATAGCCAAAAAGTGCGGCTCAACTTGTATGTAAATAATAAAAAAAATTATTGCTAAAAACATAAAATTACCTCCATTAATTTAAACTTAACAAAAAAATCATAATTTTAATTATTGATTATTGATTATCTAAATCAAATTTATTTTATAAATATCATAAAAACGATTAAATTGCAACTTATATTTATCTCATTTTTTTTCGACATGTCCAGTGCATAAATCAAATGTCTTTTTTTTACATATATTTTAATAGTGTCTTGAGCATATAATAAAAGATAAAAATGCTGGAGGCTATATAATGACGGATAAAACCGCAATCGTTCATGACACTAAGAATTTCAATGAAACAGACACGCAGGAAAGTACGACGCCCAGGGTAAAATTCCAACAAAATTATCCCAACTATTTCTCGCGCCTTACCAGATATGTGCTTAACGGCGATATAAAAAGCGCTATAAAAGCGGCGAATGAATTAAAAACGGCTGCGATCGAATCTGGCGCGGCGAAAATACCGGATCTTATCGTAAGCATAAAAAACGCCTTATACGAAGGTAATGCGAAAAAAGCAGGTGCGCTGCTCGACGAGATAAACAGCGAATGCTCGAAATACTTTATGAAAAGAAGTTGATTTACACGACAAGCTGATGAATTTCATAAAAAAATACGGAATGGGCAGGGCGATTGCCGCACCGCATGCTTGAAAAGACGAAAAATTCAAAGACAACCTTATAAAAAAAATAAAACTCTTAAAAATGATATAAGATAAAATCAATTGACAAAAATTTCATTTTTTGTTACTATCAAGGGTATCTTAAAGCATCTTGAATAGATTGTAAAATATTGTAACAAATAAACGATTTCATAAATATAGCATAAATAAACTAAAAACACAGGCAAGCGAAAAATTGCGGGTTAAAAAATGGAGAAAAAAGATGAAAAAAATAATAAAAAATAACGTGTCATGGGTTGGAAAGGTCGATTGGGAGCTTAAAAAATTTCACGGCGACGATTATTCCACTCATAAAGGTTCCACTTACAATTCATATTTAATTCAGGAAGAAAAAAACGTATTGATTGATACCGTATGGCTTCCTTTCGCCGAAGAATTCGTAGCTAATCTTGCCAGTGAAATTGAACTGAATAAAATTGATTATATAATCGCCAATCACGGTGAAGTGGATCACAGCGGAGCGCTTCCGGCACTTTTAAAACTCATTCCCGCAACGCCGGTTTATTGCAGCGCCAATGCGGTAAAATCATTAAAGGGTCAATATCATCAGGACTGGAATTTCAAAATAGTCAAAACCGGAGACTCGCTGGATATAGGTAACGGAAAACGACTGACTTTCGTTGAAATGCCTATGCTCCACTGGCCGGACAGCATGGCCTCCTATCTTTCCACGGATAACATATTATTCAGCAACGACGCTTTCGGACAGCATTACGCGACCGAAATGCTATTTAACGATCTTGTCGACCAGTGCGATTTATTCAACGAATCAATTAAATATTACGCTAATATTCTTACGCCTTACAGCCCGATACTCACAAAAAAATTAAAAGAAATAACGGCACTGAACCTGCCGATCGATATAATTGCGACGAGCCATGGCGTAATCTGGCGCGACAATCCAATGCAGATCGTCGAAAAATACTCCTCGTGGGCCGACAACTATCAACAGGACCAGATAAGCATAATATATGAAACGATGTGGAACGGAACTAAAAAAATCGCTGAGAAAATCGCTGAAGGAATAAGCCTTGCGTCACCAGGCACGATGGTTAAATTATTTAACCTCGCCAAAAACGACAATAATGATTTAATAACGGAAGTTTTTAAATCAAAAATGGCGGTCATCGGCTCGCCGACCGTCAATAACAGTATTATGCACTCTTCCGCCGGATTCATACATTTACTGAAAGAAATGAAATTTAAAAATAAAAAAGCCGCGTCATTCGGCTGCTACGGCTGGAGTGGAGAATCGACGAAAGTCTTGAACGAACAGCTTGAAAAAGCTGGTTTTCAGCTTGTAAACGAAGGATTCAAAAACCAGTGGAACCCGGATGACACACAGCAGGAAAGCGCTCTGGAATTCGGCAAAAAAATAGCGGAAGCATGTAAAATATAGCAGAAAATAATGATAATAAAATACCCCGTGAAATATTCCATAAACAAACCCGGAAAATAAACAAAAAAAAATCTTTTTTTGTAATAATGTCCTGCCAAAAATTGACAAAGCTATTTTTTTTTAGTACAATTATTGTACTGATAAATTAATAGTAAGTTTTTTTAGTAACCGTTTAAGTTCAGTAAATAATTAATAAAATATATGGAGGTCATCATTATGAAAAAATTCAAAAACACCCTGATAGCGATCTTTTTATTTTCACTGATTATATCTTTTGCGGGCGCATCTTTTGCCGCTGACGCCCCTGCGCCGGCGCCCGACCAGATTTTAAAATCGCTTTTAAACGAATATAAAGTAACCTTTTTCAAACATCGTATGACTGCTTTAGTTTTAAAAGATAAGCAAATCCAGTCTGATATGGCTCAAAAACTTGCCGCCACGCCGGAAGCTGATTTTGGTCCGAATGAAGTCGCGGTAGTCAGAGACTATTTAAGAAGCATATCTACTTTTAAAAACGTGGATGTAAACCAGTATCTTGGCGAGAAGATGCCTCTTTTAGTAAAGGGCCTTTTCGGACGCATTAATGAAATATACACTCAAAAGCTCGAAGATTTAAGCGAAAAAATATCAACTTTAATAGTTATTTCGGTTTTAAAAAACGATTCAAATACCATCGACTCGGTTAACGCATATTTTAAAAGACAGACGGGGGTTGCCGGAGCGGCTTTCGCGGTACTTCTCGGACAGGTTAACACGGCCGTTAAATTTCAATTAAATTCCAAAGAAAAATTAGCCACTCCATATTTAAAAGACGTAGTTAAAAACTTTGATACTTTCGGCGCCGCGTTTAAAAAAGTTAGTCTCCAGACACTGGATGCCAGAAATATCGAAAAGATTAAAAAATACACTCACAAAAAAATATGGCGCATCGTATCGGCCGCCATACTCGAGGAAATAGCCGACCTTCCCTCCGACATCGAAAGAATCGGAAAAATCGACATAAATAAAGCCTCCGAAGCCGACCTTCTCAATATTCCCGGCGTATCGAAAGACATGGCCGCTAAAATAATTAATTTCAGGGCCGAACGCGGCGGAGTCATCACCTCGGTGCATGAACTCGACGCTATAAAAGGCGTAGGCGCCAAAACCGTTCGTAAACTTAAATCCGCTTTATACGCCAAAAATTTCGTAATGCCCGAAAAAGAATGGACTGTAATGTGTTTTATAAACGGCGACAACAACCTTGAAATGGCTTCGCTGCTCGGCATTAACGTAATGGAACGCGTCGGCTCGACCGAAAATATGAACGTGGTAGTTCAAATCGACAGAATAGGCGTACAGCATTTCGGCAGCCCTGAAGAAGCCCAGTCAAACTCGATGCTCGACGGCAACTGGTCCACCTGCCGCCGCTATTTCGTTCAAAAAGACAACAGATTATTTGAATTAAACTCCATACTGCTCGAAAAAATGGGCGAAGTGGATATGGGCGCATATAAAAATTTCGTTGAATTCTGCAAATCAACGATTACGCGTTTCCCCGCTAAACACTATGTAATACTTATTTCCAACCACGGTTCCGAATTCGGCATCGGCGGCATCTCTTTCGACGACCAGTCGAAAAATCACATGAGCACTATCCATATCGGCCAGGCGCTCTCTGAAGTTCGTGATTTTATTAAAAATCAAAACGGCAACGACCTGATCGACTTCATGGTTTTTGATTGCTGTCTGCTGGCTAAAATGGAAGTTTTAAAAGAAATCGCCGATTACGTACACGGCGTTTATGCCTGTGAAAACGTCCAGATCAACTGGTACGCCTACGATAATTTCCTCAGAACTTTAACGACTAAACCCGACTTAAAAGGCGACGAGCTTGCCTTCGCTTATCTTAAATCTTACGTCGATTATATGCGCGGCTGGGTAAAACGTATGGGCCAGGCAGATAAAATGGTTCTTACATCATCTGCTTTCGATATGACTAAATTCAAAAAATTCGACGAGTCGTTCATTAAATTTTCTTCAGTGTTGAACGAATACGCCGACACTAATCCTGAAGCCGTCGAAACCGCCCTCAAAGCTATGAAAAACCTCAACGACGTTTCAGTATTCGACTTAATCGATTTTGTAACAAAAGTAAAAGCCGCGGCTAAAGACAATAAAGAAATGGTACGCGCCTGCGACGAACTTTTAAAAACTTACGGCGCACCCGTTAAAAAATTAGACCACAAAGAATTCAATTATTCAGCTTTTCCGTCGTCCAGTTTTGTAATAGGCGAAGCGCACAATTTTCTCGAACCAACCGGTAACGGTTTATCAATAGGCATATACAGCAAACCTACCTGGCTGACTATCGCGGCCGCTAAACCGGACTGGGGTCTTAACGAAACAAACGTAATGGGATTTTTAAATAAATTCAAAACCGGCGATTACATAGACTTGAAGCTAAGCCATGAGAGCGAATGGGACGAATTCATGATAAAAATGGTAGAAAAAGCTAATTAAGACTGCAATAATAAACTAATAATAACCGCAAACAAAAACTAAATATTTGCGCAAAAAAACACGGTTGGTCCTCTTGCGGGCCGGCCGTGTTTTTTTATATCGTAAGTATCGTACAATCGCGGCGCATTATGCAGTAACAGGTTATGCCGTTTGTTTATATCCTAAAATCCCACCAAATTATAA
>DIVV01000133.1 GCA_002423385.1 bacterium UBP16_UBA6123 | reverse complement strand
CGGACACGATGCGCGGCGCGCTACAATGAACGAAAAGATTGGATTCAACGACCGGGTCCCTGCAATGACGCCCAGTTCAAAATCGACGATTCCAAATTTATGAATAATGCTTTCCGGCCCGGTACCAAGCTCGGAAAGCGCGGGACCACAAAACGCCCTGCAAATTTTCGACTTGCTGAGGCTGTCCGCGAGTCTGCTGCCTTGGTTAGGAGTTCCGAGCATTACGACCCTTCCCAGGTTCTTTAATTTATAGCGCGATAAAAATAACCTTAACATAATGCCGCCAAGAGAGTGAACCACAAAATGAACCTTATCGAACGATTCAACGGAAGCGTTCTGTATCTGCGGTCTGATGCGCTCCAGGAGTTCTTCGATGCAGTGTTTAGTCGAGGGGTAACTTATATTTATAGTCGTGAACCCTTTCGCATCTATTTCCTTGCGCATCCTGCGAAACGATCGCGGCGTGCGACCAAGGCCGTGGATGAATATTACGCACTCATTAACTTCCCTTATTTCTTTCTGTTTGGCCATAATAATCACTCACTTCACTTTAATTATTTTTTTAACATAAACTTGATATTTTTTTTGCCTTTTTCTTTACTATTCAAATATTATAAGAATCGTTTCTGTAGTTTCATTCGCAAATCCAAGATCAATCTTCATCTTTATTGAACCAAGATCCATTCCCGCCTTCATTTGACTGCCCAGTCCCCTCTTTGCCTGGAACTCAAATTTTTTCACTCCGTCTTTACGACAGGATTCAATAAGTTTTTCAAAGTCTTCTACACTGTTTATAACATTTTCGGCGGTCAACGCAGAGAATGCTTCAAATCCACCCGTCGCCGTGTGAAATACCGTTTCACCTATCGAATATAATACTTTCTCCAATCCTTTTCCAGTTTCTTTTATCGTTCCGCCTATAAAATCGGTAGGAGCGTTCGCAATGATAATGCCCACCGAACCTTCCTTTGACCTTTCCGTTATCTCTTTTATGCCGCCTGTGACCGCGCCATGAACGGTATTTATAAGAGCTACAGACATCTTAGCAACTCCAACCACTGCACCGCATACTATACCTGTAGGAAACACTACGGGGAATAAAATCATTTTATAAAATATGTTCATATAAATCCCTCCTTATCTTATTTGTACTTTATGTAAAGCGACTGCGTCCTTATAACCTCGACCTCTACTTTTACTCCGACCGTTACCGCTTTTACCGCCACACCTATATTTGTTCTGGTTATAGTTTTCTTTTCGGGAATGCACTGTATTTCAGATACATTGCTTTCGCCGCCAGTTTTTATAATTTCCGTAACTGCCGCTATGTTATTGATTATATCGCGGTCAACCACTGCTTTCATTTCTTTTCTGTCATCTTTTGCTTCCATTTCTTTTTGGCCTTCTTCAACAACGCTTACTCCAATTTCCTCTTTTTTTATCTTTTCCATATTTACTCCTCCTTAACTTTTTTTATTTTTTTATAAATAAAATTTTAGTTATTTTTATTTAAAACCATTTTAAATATTGATATTTTAGTTATTTTTAAAGCAAATTTTTCAGAAAATGATAATAGAATCGGTTATATCGAAATTTAATCGGTTCGAGCGATTAAATTTCATTAAAATAATAACCAAAATTTTTATGCAAGTTTCCAGTATCTCTCCAAAATTAAAAAGTAAAACTTACTCTTTGAAACTATTTTAGAAGAATTTTATTAAAATTTTATTAAAATTTTATATGTAAAAATAATAAGTTTGAAAACAAATAAAATTAAGGAGGAAACCGTTATGATTAAAACATATACAATTTTCTGGATAATCAAAGAACTGATCGGCATAGCGTTCGCCGAAGCCATAATTTTAGCGATAGTTATTGAACTGATAGAACTAGGAATTCTGGTTTTTAGAATAAATTAAGATTTTTGTGTGTCAAATGCAAACTTGTTTTTAAAAGAGACTTAACACATAAAATAACTAAAGTTTTTATTTTAAAAGAGTTAAATTTTTAAAGGAGTGATTATTATGACAATGAAATCAGATTTTTCCAGTTCCATGTTTAACGAGTCAAACCTCAACTATGATCTTTTGAAAAAAATTTACGAAGAATTCGTTAATTCTAATATGGGCAAGTTAGTTATCAAAATATCGCCAAAACTCAAGAACGAGCTCCGCGACCTTATTGAGATACTTAACAGCAGACCGCCGCGAGTTATGACAATCGGCAGGCGCGGCTCCGGCAAATCTTCTCTTATAAACGCTTTCTTAGGCTCACGCGTGCTGAAAGTCGGCTCTGTCATCGCCCAGACGCCAACCAACGAATGGCTTACAATTGAATCTGGAAACAAGACAATCGAGATTCTCGATTCAAGGGGTGCCGGCGAAGGCGAAAAGGTGAGGAACGCAATACATGGAAATGCTCTTGACAGCATCAGCGAGGCTATTCAGGAAAAATACCCTGACACTATTCTGTTCTTAGTTAAAGCGAAAGAAGTTGACGCGAACATCGAGCATGACATTGAATTTTTAAACAAAGTTTATAAGGTCATCAAATCAAATTATTCCGATTCAAAGGTCAGCGTTATCGGCGTCGTCACCCAGGTTGACGAATTAGATCCGATAAGAGTTTATAAGCCTTTCAACGATAACACAAAGCAGAAAAACATATATACGGCAGTAAAACATTTGTATGACATGATGTATAAATATTTCGACGATAAAGATTTAAAACTCAACGTAGTACCAGTTTCAGCATATATGCATTTCGGCGAAGACGGCCGTCTGATTGACGACCTCAGATGGAACATCGACACGCTCGCCGAGGAAATTTCGAAAAACATACCTTCACAGGCGCAGATGGCGTTCGCTAAAATGACCGAGGTAAAAAAAGTACAGTCCGAGATCGCCGAAAAGATAGTCAACATATTTACGGCAATAACCGGAACGATCGGTGCCGAGCCAATCCCGGCGGCTGACCTTCCGATACTTACCTCGCTTCAGATAACGATGATATCCATGGTTGCCGCCATCTCAGGGCGGTCGCTCGCGCTTAAAAGCATGAAGGAAATGCTTGCCGCCATCGGAATAAATATAGGCGGCGCATTCTTATTAAGAGAGATCGCCAGGGCGCTTTCAAAATTATGGGTCGGTTACGGCAACCTCATATCGGGCGCAATAGCCGGCGGCACCACTAAAATATACGGCAAAGCGGCGATAGATTACTTTATAAACAATAAAGACGAAAACACTATCAGGAAAGCCGTAGATAACGAACTGATGAACATACGCGAAACCTCGACGTAAAAAGCCGCCGTTTATGTTTTTCAACCCGCCATTTCACTAATAAAACTGTGAAAGGCGGGTTTCTGTCCAAAAAAATATACATCAAAAAACACGATAAACGTAAATTTTCCAGTGAAGAATCCATAGCCCGCGCCCGCTTGCGCCAGTTGGAACCTTCTAAACAATAACTGCGAACACTTCGTCGAATGGTGCATTAGCGGCAAATTCGAACCCGACAAAATTCGCGCCACCGTCAAGAACAAATTTTCTTTTTCGTGTAGATCTTTTCATTAAGGCCTATCTATTTTTTTCAATTTAAATTCCTTTTTCGTGCTTTTTCCATGCGTCCGGGCCTGCGATTCAATTATCTTCTATATGCAGCTGAGATTGGACTGCTCAAAAAATGAATCTATTTTTATCCCGAAATAAACCGTCGAATTTAGATTAAAAAAATCTTCTATATCGTAAATACCTTTTTTCATTAAAATTTCTTTTTCGTTCGCCGGCGAAACATGCGGGGTTATCATAACCGAAACTGCCGTGAATATAACTATCATCGTCCAAGTTATAAACTTTTTTGCCATTTTAGTTTTCATATACATCTCTCCTTTTAATTTTCAATAATATAAAAATCGATATATTCAGGTTTGATGATATATCCATTAAACCCGTCCATAAGAACTTCAGGATCGTCTCTTTCGCTAAAATTTCTGTCAGTGAACCACTGCGGCGATTATTGCCATAAATCTTTTATTTATATTCCCACATCCTATAATTTTTATTATATTAAAACATCAGGTGAGGGCTTCCACAGTCTCATTTATCGGCATCTATTTGATTGTAAAATTTTAGTTAATTATTTTCAAAAACATCTATTTAACAAAGATTTAATCAACATACAAAACAAACCAGCAAATTTTTATAAAATTTAAATGATCATTTATCATAAAAACCAAAAGTATTGTTTTTAAAGTAATTAGAATTAAAAATACAAAAGTTTTGTTATATTTTATAAATCGAAGAGCCGAAGTAAGAAACAACATTTGATTTTGAATCTTAGTTAATAAAGGATGTGAAATATGAGTATTGAAAATATGTGTCATAAAATGTTAAGCGTTTTTCATTATCTAATCATAATTGCACTAAGCTATTGTTATTGGAATATTAGAATTTAACAATATATTTTAAATTTTAATGTGTATTGTACTGTGTTATACCGTGTCGTATTGTATGGTATGTTTATATTTATAGTCACAACTATAAAGGAGAGATGAAGATGAATAATAATAAAGCCGTAAAATTTCCCACAATGAACAGCTCCCAGCACGAATCCCGCCACATGGATTTCGCTGGCGCCGTAAACGGGTTCTATGGAAACCTCAAAAAACTTGAAACGGCAATAGCTGTTTCCGCCGCCATAGTCGGCGACAAAAAAGAAGCGTTATCTAAAATGCTTGGCTGGTTCATCAATTCTTCGAAGGCGGAACTTGAAAAACTTTCCAGAACATCCGATGAAGGACTTAAAGTTTTAATTTCGAAAAACAACGATCTTCTGGCTGAAATGCTTTCGGTATGGGCGAAAGAACTCGATAACTACATCAAGGTAAACAATTTCGTCAGGGAATTCGAAGACAAATTTCTCGTCATGGTTTTCGGTAAGGTCAATTCGGGCAAAAGCACTCTCGGCAACGTCATATCCGGCATCAAATATTCCAAGGCTGAAAAAGGTTCCGGACAGTCCGGCCTGAGCATCGATACGCTCACCGCGCCTGAATTTTTCATGTATGATAGACCAAATATCAAAAACCACATCGATAATCTCGCCGAACTTGAAACCGAAGGATTTAAAGTCAAAGAGACCGAATCGACCTCGTCCATTCAGGGCTTTAAACTCAACGCCTTAAGCTGGGTTGACACGCCGGGCATTCATTCACTCACCAAAGAAAACGAAGATCTTGCCAAAAAATACATCAGCGGCGCCGATCTCGTGATATATGTAATGAACTCCGATTCGCCTGCAAAGGCATCAGATATGGCCGAAATAGAATTGCTTATTGAAAAGGAAATAAACTTCATAATCGTCATAACCAAATCCGACACGACCGTAGAAGATGAGATAGACGGAGAAATAGTAGGCGCTAAAATACCTAAGAGCGCTGTCGACAGAAACGACCAGTCGCAATATTGCCTCGCCGAGCTCAATAAACTTAACTATGGCGACAAATTGAAAAATAAAAGCATTATCCACACTTCTTATCCGTTATATGAAACCGCTCTCAAAACAAAAAACTCAGGGTTAATAGAAGATAGCGGCTATGCCGAACTTTACGCCGCACTGCATAAAATATTTTCGGAAGAAGCCGTCCAGATCAAGGCTAAATCGCCGGCCAAAAGGCTTAACGGTTTCATCAACACCATCCTTACCCAAAAAGGCGGACATAACGTTTATGGCATCAGAAAAGCTTTTGCCGATAATCTCGCCGAGATCGAAACACGCATAGCAAGGCTTGAAAAACTTAAAGGCAGAATCGCCGGTTCGGCCGTATTCGCCTCCGATATTGAAATAGACCGCATAGTAAACAAATGCGCAAATGAAGGCCTGTCGGCCGATGAAATGATCGCGATGGCAGAAGCCGTCGTGAGCAATGCCATCAAAACCGCTGCAACGCCAGTAATAGAAAACGAGATTAAATCGTTCAACAAACAATATGCTGAAAACTTCAAAACAAATATGTGCGAAGCCGGCATCGATTTTGAGCAGCGCTATGCCGAATACACATACAACGAAACCACGCACGTAACCTTTTACAGCACTGGCGGCAGCATATTAGGCGCAATAGCCGGATATATGATCGGCGGACCCATAGGCGCAATAGCCGGAAGTATGGCAGGCTCTCTCATAGGCAACGCGATAGGCGAATGCGATATCCGCGTCAAAACAGGCCGCGTCCATACCGGCGATAATAGAGATGAAGTTATAGCGGCCGTAAAGGAACGCGCGCGCGCTGTTATATACGAAGCATGTAATGCTATTGTCAATAACGTTAAAAACGATTACTACGCAAATCTTAAAAAATCGGTTGAAACCATTCTGACAAATATAGAGCGTCTTGTAATCAAAATAAACGAACTTAAGATTAAGTAAAACAAGACAAGACAAGATCGAGTAAAGTAGTAAAGTAAGTAGTAAAATAAACTAAAGTAAAGTATAATCTGAAAGGAGCTATCAATATGTTATTTCCAATAATTCCAATTATTATCGCCAGCGGGATGGCCTTAGTCGGCGGTATTATAGCATCCGAAAGCAGCCGGTCCTCAGGCGGCAGCCGTTCATACACGACCAGCGACGAAAACGAAGCAAGGAACGCCGCGGTCGAACGCGAAAAGAGAGCCGTAAGAGCGCGCGTAAAAGAAGATATAGAACGCTATTTCAACGAAAATTTATCGAGAATATTGACTTTATACGAAATAAAAACACTAGGAAAGGGAAACAATATCGTTTCATTCGGCCTCGAAGATATAATCAGCATTATCGCCAGCGGAGGCAATTTTATCGAAGCCGTTCATTCATGTTTCGTCGATGGCTGTGAGGACCTGTTAAATTTGGCAGCCGGGCTGGAAGAACATTCCGGCACGATCGAAGAATTAATGAGCAACCTAGCTAATAGATCACAAAATCTTGAAAGCCCCGAAGGCCTTATAGGCGCCGTTAAAAAATACACCGGCGCCGCTTCTGCTAAAAGTTTTATTGCCGAAGCTATCGCCGCTTACAAACAATTGGGCGTTAATGAAACCGTTATAGTAAACACGGGCCTGCTCAAAGCCGGAAAAAGCAGTCTATTCAATGCTATATTCGAAAGCGCCGAAAAATTCAGAACAAAAAGCGTCAGAGCCACGATCGAAAACCAGGCCGAGCATTTATGCGGCCGCACTTATATCGATACACCCGGCATCGATGCGCAGGAAGCCGACGAATTAAAAGCGCGCCTCGCCCTGAAGAAGGCCGACGCCGTTCTGTATGTATTCAACCTTAACTGCGGCGGCTTCGAGCAGAGAGAGATTGAATATCTGAGGTCCGTCACTGCCGGCTCTGAAAATTCCGCCGCAAAATTCTCGAATTTCATATTTGCCGGCACCTTTTTAGATAAAATAGAAACCAGTCAAAATATAAGCGCATCAAGAATCGTAGATCACGCCAGAAAACAACTTGAGGATAATTTCGATATCACCGCCGACATAATTTGCGTATCGTCGCCGCGCTATCTCAAGGGCATTACCGAAGGCAAGGACGAACTGATAAAAAGAAGCGGCTTCAATGAACTGAAAGCCGCTATAGCCGCAAAACTTGGTTCTAACCGCGGCGCAATAGAAAACGCCAGAAAATCGAAATACAGGGCCGCGCTGAATAAAGTCATTAAAACTCTCGCCGCCGAATGTGAAAAAACCAACACCGAACTGAAACTTATCGCCGACACCATACTGACTAACAGCGGCAGCCTTAAAGCCGGGCTGGAAGAACTTCTCGAAGGCGCCGCTGAAAAAATAAAACAATATGAAAATATATAGCAAAACAATTGTTTAAAAGCTATATTGAAATTAAATTACTAAAATTTTATTAAAATTACGAAGGCAAAAACAACCGCGTTAAATAAAAGGAAAAACGATAAATTAAATAAAAATCGAAGATATTTAAAATTTAAAGGAGGAAAAATATATGAATTACATTAGCAGAGCCGTCGAGTCAGTGAAAACCCTTGTCAGAAGAGCTGCCGGTCTGTATGAAAATCATGTGGGCGATTTTTCCGCGCACGCCGCTTTTTTAGATGCGAAGTTATCAACGCTTTCACCTTCAGTTATAATATACGGGGTTTACAATGCCGGCAAAAGTTCTCTGATAAATGCTATCATAGGCCGCGAAGCCGCGAAAGTGTCGGACAAGCCTGAAACTGCCGTAGTAAAATCATATTCATGGGGAAATTACGAACTTATTGACACTCCAGGCATCGACGCGCCCATCGAGCACGAAAAAATATCAGCCAAAGCGCTTAAAACCGCCGATGCAGTTGTTTTCGTCATCAGCACTAACGGCGATTTTGACGAATTAATCGTAGCATCTGAAATAATCAAAATAATATCCGCTAAAAAAAGTTTGATTCTGGCGCTTAACAGAAAATCCGAATTCAACGAAAGTAAAAGCGCTGATGTCGGAAAACTTGAAAAACTCGAAGCCAACATAAGAAAACTCGCTGCTGAGTGCGGTCTTTCCACCGAAGAATTAAATAAAAGATACTATTATTCGGTCGTCAACGCTAAAAGCGCGCTGGCGGCAAAACTCGGCCGTGATCAGGGCCGTAACACTCTGCTTCTGCTGGAAAACTCCGGCATATTAGCGCTCGAAGAGCTTATAGCGCGAGTCATCGAAGAAAACGACGAAGCCCGCGTACTTGCTAACGCCGTTAAATATATAGAAAACGAAATAATAGCTCCTATAGGACGCGCGCTCAACTGCAAATTCGAGGCGGCCGGCGGTTCGGAAATCAGCGAATGTTTCGACTTCATCAACGCTAAAAAAAAGGAAGCACAGACTTTGTGCAAAAACGATGCAGCAAAATATATCGCCATGGCAGTTGAAGGCGCGGCACGCGGCGAAAGAGACGCGCTGGAACTTTGCGACTGCAATTTATCTGAATTAATGGCCGTCACTATAAAAAACGCCTTTAATGAATCGCTCGGCTTCGTTAAATCAAGGTTTGAAGGCGCCGCTGATATAGATTTCGAGGCCGCCATGCATTTGGTCGAAAACCCTGAAATCGAAGTGAGATTAAATGAAGAAAAGATATCTAAATGTTTTGAAGGCGGCCCGGCCGCAAATGAATTTACACAGACTGAAATTTTTAATGACGGAGGTCAAACTTGCTATTCCTCATCCGCATCCGCCGGCGCTGCCGAAAAAGTTATGAAATTTGCGGAGACGCTCGTTAAATGCGGCACCGGAAAGACCGCCGGGCGCGTTATTGTAAACTGCGGAATCAAGACGCTCGGCCGGGGGATAAAATACATGAAAGACGCTTCCATAATAGGAAAAGCGACAGCCAAAACCTTCGGCAAGTCGATGAAATTCATGAATAAAATGGCGGGCGCCGCCGCTTTCGCCATCGACGCGCTGATTTCAATAATGGAATATTCTGCGGCATGCGAAAGAGACAGGCAAGAGAAGAATAATAACAAAAGAACTACGCTCGCGGCGGAATCGCGCAAAAAAGAAATTCGCTCTTTTATGGAAAGCGATCTCAACGCGGCCCTGCCGTTGCGCATCAATGAAACTTTCGCCGGACTCGAATCAATATTAAAGAACATATCAAAAGAAAAGAAAATGGGCGTAAGCACGCTCGAAGCGGCCAGAGCGGAGCTGGAGAGCATTAATAATGAAGTGAGGATAATAAGCCTGATGACATCCCGAGCATAAAATTTTATTAAACAAAATATAGGTTTTAAAGCACTTTTAAAGATAAATAACTAAAATTTTGATAAAAAATAAAAAATTAAGGAGGAAACTATATGAAAAATAACATCAAAATAACAATTCCCAGAGGAGTTTTCCACATATCCATCGAAGAGCTTAAAGCGCAATTAAGGGGCGGCGGCGTCAATGTCGGAAAGTCCGGCGTAACGCATTCTAAGGCCGGTTCGGTAAAAGTTCCGGAAGGCACCTTCCATTCTTCCGGGATCGAAGGCGGTATTAACAATCTCAAGAACATGTTCGGATTTTGCGACGATGCAATCGAAAAAGCCAAAGCCGCGGCAGAAAGGATCTACCGGGGCGGCGTGTGCGGCAATAGCGAAGCGCGGGTCGAACAGGAAATCAATGTGCCTCCGGCTGTTACGGTATCGGGGCAATGGTACGAAAGGGATGCCGACCGTTTTGCAATCGAGATAAGCGAAATGGAAAATCGCGGATTCAAGCTGATCGACTTATTTGACGGCAGGGTCGGCTTTGAAAAAACCGACGAAGCGGCAATGACTAAAATAACCGTTATATGCGACTGGCTTTATCCCATGAAACCTCCCGCATTACATGTCGAGAACGGCGCTGCCGCGATCGGCAAAATGAAACGCAACGCTGATGGAAGCATCGCACTATTTTCCAAATACATGCCCTGGCGTGCTGACATGGCGGCATGCACGGTGATAGATTACTTCGAAGAAAAACTTGAAATGATAAAAGACATAGAGCCGGCCTTTGTGAGCCGCGCAACCAAAACCGAACCCGCGGCTGAAACAACCATCGAACCGCAAAATTCAGAACTTCCAGGATTATCTGATAATAAATTAATAATTGCGGATAACGAATATAATGAAGATAGATCAAATGAAGAAAGAACCGTACAATACGAAGCTGAAGAAATAGAACACGAAGAAAACAATTTCCAAATATTAAAATCTATATAAAACAAGCATTTTCAGAGTAATAAACCAAAATTTTATAGTAAACTAAAAATTAAGGAGGAAATACTATGGAAAAAAACACTAAAATCACAATCCCCCAGGGCACGTTCCACATCTCGATCGACGAACTCAGAAAGCAGTTAAAGGGCGGCAACGTTAACGTCGGCGGCACGGGTGTTACCATGTCGAAAGCGGGCGCCGTAAAAGTACCGGAAGGCACGTTCCACAATGTTAACCCGGCAGCCAAAACTGTAGTTACGGGGCAATGGTATGAAATCGACCGCACCCGTTTTGATTTGGAAGCGAGAGAAATGGAAAATCGCGGTTTCAAGCTCATCGATCTATATGACGGCAGGATAGGATTCGAGAAAAGCGGCGGTATGGACGGTGTGAAGATAACGGTGATATGCGACTGGCAATATCCCGCCAGGCCTCCTGCATTATATATTCAGGGCCTCGATCCTTCCATAGCGTTAAAAAAGAATCAGGACGGAAGCATAGTATTATTTTCTAGGCGCATGCCCTGGCGGTTTGACATGGCTGTTTGCACTGCAATAGACTATTTTGAAGAAAAAATCGAAATAATGAACGATCTTATAATGAACGAAAAAACCGGGAAAACAAACACGATAGAGAGCGTTTCTTCAGCGTCGGTACATACCGGAGATTCGGAATTGTGGGAAAGTTCAATTTCAATCGGGCAGGATGAACTTGTTGAAAGTTTTATATTCAACGACGATGAGTAAAATAAAGATAATAATGATTAAAACACTTATATTTAAAGCACTTATTAAAATAAATAAAAAATTACTTGACTAATTTAACCTATTCGAGTTAAAATATATGTAATAGTTTTTTGAAAAATTTTGACGTGTTTTTTTTCGATTCTAAATTTTGCCTGCAGCAGAATAAAGTTCGAAAAAATACCAAAAAAAAACATCAAAATTTGACTGTTTTTTTCGTTTTTTTTCGATTCAAAATCGAAT
>DIVV01000077.1 GCA_002423385.1 bacterium UBP16_UBA6123 | reverse complement strand
GCCTTTTTATTTCGGGCGGTATTTCATGCCGGCTTCGAAGTTTTTTTTAATAATCCCTGCCATTATTTTTTTTCAGCTCTAAACTTCTTTCACTCCGCTTTTTTTCTTTATTTTCTGCCATCGCGCGCACGCGCGCGATGGCGTAGCTGCGCCACCGGAACTTAATATTGCGGCTCGCGGTAATGCTCTGTAGCACATCTATTCTTATTGTCTTTCTGAAATAATTATCATTTTCAGTTAATTTATAACAACTTTGAGAAGAATAAAATGAGTTTTTTTGAACGACATCAAACTTTAAACGACATCAAACTTTTATTGTATTTTATGCTTTAATTTTGATCAGACCAATAAAACTCGATTTACAGTAACCTTTACCGCGAGCCGTTCAGTCAAGTCGCGTTAAAACCCTTATTGCTCCGCAGTCGCGCGTGCGCACACGCGCGACTGCAAACAAGCAAGCTGGCAGGAAAAAAAGTAAAAGGCAAGAAAGAAGTGACAAGTGACAAGAAACAAGAAACAAAAAGAAATTAAAATCCTGACAGAAAAAGCTGTCGATAAACCAACTAAAAAGCGTCAGGCAATTTGCGGATTGAGGGTGGGGTATAGGGAGGGAGAAAGGGTTGCTAACCTTTTCTCCCTCCCTTCAAAAAAAAATTTATAAAACATAGATAATGTCGATAACTAAAATGAAGAAACCGGCTATACGCTATATATCGTTAATGGCATATTATAGATGATGTATATGTGATACATGTTATGTGGGAAACTATGGGCAGGTGTTTATTTATGAAGTTTTTTAATATAAGATTTAATATAAGATTTAATATAAGATTTAATAAAAATTTAATTTATAGCGGCGTGTATGTTTTTATTATTTTTACAGTTATCTGTTTAATATCCGATGGCGCGCGTGCTTATGCAGGCGGCGGCGCTGCGGTTTCAGTCTATAATGCGCCGTATTTATCGGAAAGTTCCGACGAAACTTTTATCGAGCTCGAGCAAAAGCCGTGGTTTTATCATAACGATGAATTCAGCATGTGGAACAATGAATTTTCAGGTTATCTTTCGTTTCGCAAGCCTAATTACAATTTAAAGACAAATTTTAAGCGCGACGCTAATTTTAAAAAGAAGAATTCTGCCGGTTTCGCGTGGTTATTCAGATCGGGCGGGCGCGCGGAAAGTTATATAGGTTTTACTCAGCTCGATCATTCGAGTGACATTATTGCGCGCGGCGATTTAAATTACGACGTTGAATTCGACGGCCGGAAATTTAACATAATAAATGGGGCGGCCCAGGTACATTTTAGCCTTAAAATTAGCGCTTTCGATTTTATGGTTATAAGAAGGCTTAAAAATACGGCGTGGGGGCATATTAATTTTTTATACGGCTTTCGCGCCATGCAGTGCGATCTTATAGTTAAAGATATCAATTCGCCGGTTTCGGCGAGTTATGATGCAATATTACCGCTTCCTAATATAGGTTTCGATGCGCGATATGATATAAGCCGTCGTCTGAGCGCTTACAGTCTTCTATCGGGTTTTGCTTTAAGGCGTGGCGACCGCGGCGGCCGGTTTAATAATTTAAGCGCTTCAATTGAATATGATTTTAAAAATGAAAGAAAAACCGGGGTTAATATGTCGGTTGCGGCCGGATATAAAGAACAGTATATAGAAGCGGATATCGAAGAAAATAAATACGTGGTAAGGCACGGCGGGCCGACCCTTAAATTTATAGCTAAATTTTAATTGAATACGGCCGTTAATCATGGTATAATGAAGGCTATGAATCCGAATAAAGTCATCAGGATATCAGTGCGCGAATTATGCGAAGCGGCCCTTAAAAGCGGCGATCTTTCCTTCGGCGGCTTCGAAACTTCGAAAATGCTCGCCGGCAGCGCCGCCCATCGTCTTCTTCAGCGCGACGGCGGCGCGTGTTACGAATCAGAGGTGAGCGTGAGCTATACGCATGATACTGATTTTGCAACGCTCGAAATAGGCGGCAGGATGGACGGTCTGATAACCGGCCCGGACGGCGGCCTCACCATAGATGAAATTAAAACCATATCTTCGGGTATCGGCGATATCGCCGAAGACGATAATCCAGAGTTCTGGGGTCAGGCTAAATGCTACGCTTATATTTACTGCGCTGATAAAGGCCTCGACGATATCGGAGTCCGGCTCACCTATTACAGTCATTTAACTAAAGAGATAAAGCGTTTCGTTAAAAAAATCAGCCGATGCGAGCTCGGTATTTTTTTCAACGATCTTCTCGATTTTTACATTAAACGTCTTAGAACCATAAGTCAATGGCGCGCGGTGCGCGACGCTTCGATTAAAAATCTGTCATTTCCGTTTGGCGGTTATCGAAAGGGCCAGCGTGATATGGCAGTTTTCGTTTATAAAGCCATAAAATTAAAAACTACGATTTTTGCGGAGGCGCCGACTGGCACCGGAAAAACGGCGGCGGCGCTTTTTCCCGCGATAAAGGCCATGGGCGAATCTTTCGCCGCTAAAATATTTTACCTCACCGCTAAAAACATAACTCGTGGAATCGCTGAAATGTCGGTTAATATAATGCGTTCGGGCGGGCTTAAAATAAAAACACTTACAATCACGGCAAAAGATAAGGCCTGTCCCCGCGTGCCGCGCGAATGCGATCCGCTGATATGTCCTCTGGCGGCTGGTTATTACGACCGGCTCAACGGCGCTATTGACGATATTTATCAAAACGACGATTTTAATTTTGAAACCATATCGGCGTACGCGCATAAACATTCGCTGTGTCCGTTTGAATTTTCACTCGATCTATCGCTTTTAGCGGATATCATAATATGCGATTATAATTATTTATTCGACCCGCGTGTTTATTTGAGGCGATATTTTGAAGAGGGTCCCGGCGATTACTGCTTTTTAATCGACGAGGCGCATAACCTCGTAGAACGCGCGCGCGAAATGTATTCGGCCGAATTATCCGGTCCGATCATAAATTCGGTTCGCAGGCAGTTAAGAAAAAACGCGCCGTCGCTTTATAAAAAATTTTCTAAAATAATAAAAATATTCAAAAATTTCGGCGCCGCTTTTGGCGATAGTAAAGATTTTATAAGCGAAGCCGCGCCGCCCGAAGAGCTGATATCTGCTATTGGCAGTGTTGCAGATGCGATGCGTGAGTATTTCGCGGGGGCGGAAGATAAAGAGTCTATATCGGAGGACGTTCTTGAACTGTTTTTTGATTTTCTATCATTTATTCGTATTTCCGAGTTATATTCAGAAACGCATCTAAGCTGCTACTATAAAGAAAAATCATCGGCGCGCGTCAAATTGTTCTGTTTGAATCCGGCGCCGCATATCGCGCGCGCGGTAAAACTGGGACGGGCGGCAGTTTTCTTTTCAGCCACGCTCTCGCCTATCGATTATTTCGTTAAAATACTAGGCGGCGGAGATAAAACCCCATACATAAAACTGCTCCCGCCTTTTGAAGATAAAAATTTATGCGTGCTCTCTGAATTAAATATTCAAACGCGCTACAGCAGGCGCAGTGAAAGCTACCGGGCCATAGCCGAGCTTATCAAAGAAGCCGCCATGGCGCGTAAGGGGAATTATTTAGTGTTTTTTCCGTCTTACGCTTACCTAAACAGCGTATTGGAAGAATTAAATCTGTCGCCGCCGGAAGGCTGCCGGATAATAGTGCAGCAACCGGCGATGAGCGAGGCTGCGCGCGAGGAATTTTTAAGCAATTTCGGCGAAGGCGCACTTGAAGATGGCGGCGTTACAGGTTTAGCGGTAATGGGCGGCGTTTTCGGCGAGGGTATCGATTTATGCGGCGAAAGGCTGTCGGGCGCCGTTATCGTAGGCGTAGGACTGCCGCAGGTTTCAAAGGAGCGCGAATTGATATCGGCTTATTTCGAGGCCAAAAATTTATGCGGCTTTGATTTCGCTTATGTTTATCCAGGTATAAACAGGGTTCTTCAGGCCGCCGGTCGTGTCATCCGCACCGAAACTGACCGTGGAATAGTATTACTGATAGACTCGCGGTTCGGCGAGTCTAAATATAGAAAGCTGCTGCCGGATAACTGGAAGC
This sequence comes from bacterium UBP16_UBA6123, assembly GCA_002423385.1. Lineage (GTDB taxonomy): Bacteria > Muiribacteriota > UBA9980 > UBA9980 > UBA9980 > UBA9980. The sequence goes on along the minus strand of DIVV01000077.1, from coordinate 115 downwards.
GCGGCCGTGTCGTAAACGGCGCCGCCGATGCGCGCCGCGCGCTTGAAAACTTCTGGAAGATAAAGTGAGAAGGTTTTTTTGAAGGGATGTAGAAAAGGTTAGCAACCCTTTCTCC
>DIVV01000160.1 GCA_002423385.1 bacterium UBP16_UBA6123 | reverse complement strand
CCTGATTCATAAGGGATTGATACCACTGTACACCATCCTATTTTTCAATCTCATCAAATTCAGCGCGCGTTTCCCTGATTCATAAGGGATTGATACTTTTCAAAAACTGCATCAACCCAGCACTTGTCTCTGATCAGCGCGCGTTTCCCTGATTCATAAGGGATTAATACATTAGATAATTGCGAATAAAGATCGAAATTAAGAAGCGTTTTTCACTACAAACGGGTCTTGGTTCTATAAAATCTCTAATAACATCTCCTGTTAATCCATTTGAGTTTCTTGCCATGTTTAAAACCGATACCGCGATCGAAGCCGTGGATATTGCGGAAACAGTTGTAATGTCGTTAATGTTGCTTGTAAAGAAAATTTTAAATAAAGAGCCTGTAGATATAGTTATTTCGGAATTTGTGTCTGAAGTTATGAACGCGAAAACGTATTCATCTAAAATTTATGCGTGTTATTCAGATTTATCGAGTATGAACGCCATGGCAAATAACAGGTTGAGTAAAATGAAGCTGTTAACTGCGTCGATTAAGACTGCGAAGGCAGGGCTAAAAGATCAATGTATAGTGCATAGTGAGAACAGGGGAGCGGAGACGCTCATTTTAAAATTAAGAACGGCGGCGGCCCCACTATACACTATACACTATACACTATGCACTATACGTTATACGGCTGATAGAGGGTAGGTCATAGGGCGGGAGATAAAGTTGCTAATCCCTTCTCCCTCCCTTCAAAAAAATATTAAAATATGTTTTTACCCACACGATTTATGGAAGAGTGCAAATTTTTATACAACTAAATTTGTTGTAATTATAAAATTCGGGTATATCAACTTTTTTTAATATTTACTTTTTTTAATATTTATGCTAGAATAATGACGCCTGATTGAAACGTTTAAGCGTTATTTTATCACCGGTTCGATCTTTCTGCGAGGTGTTGATCATATATGAATTCCGGGTTTAAATTATTGAAATTATGGCTTCTCATTTCGTTCATAACTCTCGTTGTTGTTCCTCCGCTTACCGGCTGGTACATGAGAAGCGATAAAAATAACGAGATGGAAGATAACTTTTTCAACACCGCAGAGCAGTTGCGCGCGAAAAAAAACTATGACGGCGCGGTCGCCGTTTACGATTTCATTATTGACAGCGGCACCGACGGCTATGAGGTGGCGCTTTCCGGCAGGAAGATAGCCGAGGCGGAACGCGACTCTTATTACACTAAAGCAAAAAGTTTTGTTACAGGTTTTGTTTACGGCGATATCGAGAGCATTCCATCGCTTATAGGCTGCGTCAGCGGTGATGTTTTTGTATGGGGCGATTTTCGTGATTTCGTTAAAAACTCATACCGTTACTATACCGGCGAAGAGGTCGATCAGATCAATTATCTGCTTTCGACGATAGGCCTTGCCGCGACCATCGCGCCAAATGTAGATATCGGCATATTGCTTTGCAAAAACCTCGCAAAATTTATGACTTCCGGCATGCGCAAATTTCTGTTAGTTATTCTGGAAGAAGCCGTTAAACTCAAAAAATACGATAAAGTATATGAGTTTATGAACACAATGGGAAATCTCTATAAAAAGATAGGCATCGGAATAATCGATGTTATTCAGATCGCCAAAAACAACGAGCATTTCAGGTGGATGTCGCAGTTAATCGAAAAATATGGGAAGCGCGCATACTCGTTGCTGCTGATAGGCGGCGAGAAAGCTCTTAAATACGGTGAAGTTGCGCTTGAATATACAGGAAAGAACGGTAAAAAGGTCCTTTCGTTCTGCCTTAAATATCCGAAAGTTGGCGCAAGGATACTTAAGATCACTAAAAAAGTAGCCTGGGACAACGGCGCGATCACGATGATGGCGCTGGCCGAGCTGATGGCGATGATTTCCTTCTTCGACACTTTTATACTGTGCATGATATTATGGATATGGCTTAATTTTGACAGGCTGATCTATCTTGTGTTTTATAAAAAAGGGGAACCCTTGATTTTTTGACAAAATTATGTTATAAGAAAGTAAACCCATCAAAAATGGACTGAAATAACAATTAAATTTGGTACCGCCAGTTCGGCTATTTCTCACGATTACAGCGAAAATAAGGCGAAGGTAACCGCGGGCGGTTAAATCTGATTTAATAAACTTTAAAAACTCGAATAAGCCCCATGACAAATAATTATTTACAGTAAAACTCAGGAGCAATATTATGAACAACAAAACCACATTTGAAGAATTATTCAAAGCAGGCAAAATCAATATTAAAAATTCCGAATTATTCAACACGCCCGTTAAATCTAAAGAAAAAATAGATTTTGGCAGAATCGAAGGCATGATACTCGGCGCTGCCGTTGGAGACGGCCTCGGCAACACAAGCGAAAGCATGCAGCCGGCTGACCGGCGCATAAAGCACGGCGAAATAATCGATTATCTCGCCGACAAAAACGGCGAAAAAAAAGGTTTGCCTTCCGACGATACTCAGTTTAGCATCTGGACGTTAGAGCAGATATTAAAAGACGGATCTTACATTCCAGAGAATGTCGCCGCGGCATTCAACGGCAAAAAAATATTCGGTCTGGGAAAAACGGTTAAGGAATTTCTTATAAATTGCAAAAAAGGCAAAAAATGGTATGAATCGGGGCCTGATTCGGCCGGAAACGGTTCGCTGATGAGAATTTCACCGATAATTTTGCCGCATCTGAAAACTAATGAAGGAAATTTATGGATCGATACGGCGTTATGCTCGATGACGACTCATAACGATTCCGCGGCGATCGCTTCGTGCCTGGCGCTGCTAAATCTGATATGGAATGTTATGGATATGGATAAAGCGCCCGAACCGCTCTACTGGCTTGAAAAATTCATAGAGATACTGAAAGAATTCGAGATCAGGGAAGATTACAACCCCAGATGCATACCTAATATCGGCTATAGAGGAACTTTATGGGGATATCTCGACAGGGTGGTAAGAACAGCATATAACGAAGAGCTGAGTGTGCTCGACGCCTGCAACAGATGGTATTCCGGGGAGTATCTTTTTGAAACCGTTCCCTGTGTGATTTATATTTTAATGAAGCACGGCGACAATTTCGAGAACGCTGTCATAAGGGCTGTAAACGACACAAAAGACAATGACACTATCGCCGCGATAGTCGGTTCCGTGCTTGGCGCTCTACACGGCAGGGCGAGCATTCCTCAAAGATGGCTTGATAATTTATCCGGCAGGACAGGCGATTCCGACGACGGCAGGATATTTGAAATTTTAAAATCGACGGAAAAATTTTTAATTTAACCGGCAATTTTATTACTGCGCCGGTATGGCGATAAAGATGAGGAATAAATTATGATACGCTTAGCTATTATTGCTTATGGTCTTATAGTTGTCGGCGGAACCCTGGCGGGGGTAATTCCGCGGATAACAACTCAGCTCAGTCTTGCATTTATGACGCACACGGTTATATTGCTGATTTTTGCATTTTATTCCCGCAGTTTAACCGCCCGTAAATGCGCTGAATTAGAAATGAATTTAAAGCCCGCACTCGAAAAATATCGCGAATTATTCGGCAATAATGAAGATTTAAAATCAATTGCCTCTGATAAAGAATCAAAATTACTGACGAATTTATTAACATCCGATGGCATATCTGAACTGATAATAGATCTTAGCGTTGATGCTATTAAAAATATATTCGAAAACCAAGGTAAAAATAAGGAACAGGTTTTACTTGAACAAAAAATAATTGATGGCTATATTATGATTAAAGGGACCCGTTCGCAGTTTCGAATTGGATTGTATATAGCCGCCGCTTTATCAATCGGCACAATGATAATCACTATATAACATAAACAAAACCAATGCACTTTCATAAAATTAAAAACTAATTAACGTTTATATCAATTGTATCAATTGTATCGATTGTATTGGTTGTATAAAATGATAAGTTTAAATAAACGAACCATAATTTTTAATGCCGTTTTATCGATTATATTAGCCGTTTTTGTTTTGCCGGCAGCTTACGCCGGCGATAACGGAAGCGGCGGGCAGGCCGCTATGCCCTTTGAATTCGAAGCGGACGCGGAAACTTTCAAGGTCGTCATCACATCCGGGGACGTGAGAGAAACCGTATCTGAACCGCTGAAAAGAAGAAAGGCGGCAGTTTTGATTAAATCCGCTGATATCGCCTCCTGGAATTATCCCGATGACGGCATCAGCGTCGTGTTGAAAAAAGAAAAAGACCATCTGCGCGTGAGTATCGCGGCGGACAGGGTCGGAAGTTTCGGCTGGCCGAATGCTGCGGCGCCTAATTATACGCTTCCGTTATGGGAAGGAAAATACATTCCCGCCGACGATACGCACTGGAAAAAATTTTTAAACGGCAGGAACATGAATACCGCCGAGAATTTTTCGATGCGGTTCTTCGCGCTTAACAAGAAAAAATACGCGATAGTGTATATCATAGAAAATATGTTCAACAATGAGATCGAATTCAACGCTAAAGACGGAATACGCTTTATTTTCACGCATGAATTCACTGCGACCAATAAAATCAAAGAATACGAATTCAAAATTTATGTAACGGCAAACGACCCTGTGAGCATCGCAAATGTATATAAAAACTATGTGAAAGAAAAAGGCGAATTCGCCTTGCTCGAAGATAAAGCGAAAACCAACGCCAATATCAGAAAATTATACGGCGCGCCGCACATCTATTTATGGGAGCGGGAATTCATCACGGCGGAAAATATCGACTGGAAAAAATTCCGCTCGGCATTGCCTTCGGCCGATATGGACGGCATTAGAGATTTCATTAAAACCAGCGTCGAAGACGGCTCCGAAGTCGCCGCGGAATGGAATAACATTAAAAAGCAGGATTTCGTAAGCGAATATCAGAAGAACGCGGTCGTGCGCGCGCTGAATCATGCGCTTTTGCGGGGCGATTTTTATAAATCGAATGAGCCCGCCGGGCTCGATTCGGAAGGTGTAAAGCTGGCAGGCCGCGGCGCGGATAATTTAAATCTGATTGAGCTATACGACCTGAATAAAAGGATATTAAAAAGCCGGCTGAAAGATACGATCGACCCGATGGAAAAATGGGGCAACGGCAATTCGCTTGAATTACTTGACGATATGCACGCATCTGGAATCACGAACGCCTGGCTCGGCTTCGGCATGGACTGGATACCGGGACTCATCAACCCTGAATTTGTAAAAAAAGCCTGCGAATACGGCTATCTTATCGGTCCTTACGATTCTTACCACTCGATCCATGATAAATGCGACCTTGAATGGATCACAGCGTATTTCGACGATCCGCAATTATACGAAAACGCCACTGTCACCGGCAAAAAAGGCACGAAGATCGGCGGGTTCCTCGGCAGAGGCAGACAGTTAAACCCGGCTCTTTCAATGCCGGCCGTAAAAGCGCGCATGGAAGATATATTGAATACGGGCGTTAAATTTAATTCATGGTTTATCGACTGCGACGCATATGGCGAATTCTTCGACGATTACACGCCGGGACGCATGAGTTCACAGGCAGACGACATGGCGGGACGGCTTAAGAGGATGGAATATATACGCGACGAAAAGAATATGGTCATCGGCTCCGAACTTGGAAACGACTATGCAGCCCGCACGATAGCTTTCGCGCACGGCCTCGAAACGCCGGTGATCGGTTATGACGATAAGGATATGAAAAAGGATAAAAACAGTAAATATTATTTAGGCCAGTACTGGTCGCCGGACGGCGGCATTCCGCCTATATACGCAAAGCAGGTTCCGATCAAGGAACTCTACAGGCGCATATATCTCGATCCTGCTTATTCACTGCCGCTGTATAAACTGGCGTATAACGATTGCGTGATAACGACGCACCACTGGGAGTTCGCAAGCCTCAAATTCAGCGACGAAATCGAAAATCGCATGATGTATGAATTTTTATACAACATTCCGCCACTGTACCATATCGACAGGAAAGCCTGGAAAAAGAACCGCGGGCTTATCATTTCGCACATCAAAAAATGGTCGCCGTTTCATAAAAAAGCCGTAATGATGGAAATGACCGGCTTTGAAATATTATCGGAAGACAGGCTGGTTCAGTCGACGCGATTTGGCCCTGCCCTCAGAGTAGTCGCAAATTTTTCCGACAGAGAATTTAAATATCTTAACGATTCGATAAAGCCCAAAACCCTTGTTATATATGACTAAATTGTCCTATAATTTAGAAAGCGATCTGAGCTCTATCAGCGCTGAATATATGAGTCCACTCCAAAAAGTCTAAAAAAAGGTCCAAAAACTATTGACAAATATCAATTATTATATTATAATATACTCATATAATAGATGAGAGTGTGATGTCAATGTTTAGAGAAAATAACGAGCATA
>DIVV01000043.1:3998-31790 GCA_002423385.1 bacterium UBP16_UBA6123 | reverse complement strand
CTTTGTGGCGGGGTTTTTACTCCCTCCGGCCGCGGGAGTTAAATCAGATAGCTCCCTGAATTTAGCATTGATATTTACTTTTGTTATTTCAACGGCGTTTTTTACGGTATCGCAAAAGCCGGCAAGATAAATTTTATTAGAGCCGGCCGAAGCCAGATAAGCTATGCTGTAGGCTAGTTTAAGCGCCAATTCGCGTTTAGTTTCAGGCGAGCCGAAATTCATGGAGGCGGAAGAATCGACTAATATATAAACGTTATTTTCGCGCGTTTCGCTAAATATTTTTATAAAGGTACGATTCAAACGAAAGGAAGCGTTCCAGTCGATAAATTTAACGTCTTCGCCGCTCGAATAATTTTTTAAATGCGACACTTCGACGCCGCTGCCGAAAAATTTAGAACGGCTTTCACCGAAGCGTATTCCGCGCGCCTGATTTTTCATAACCAGCCTGAGCGAATCGAGCGATTTGATAAAACCCGGCCGTTCGAAAAAATACATATCAATTGACCGCCTGAACGACTATTGCCGATGCGCTGACGCCGTCGGCGAGGCCTTCGAAATTTAAAATAAGCCGATGGTTGAGAACGCTGTCTGAAACGGCGCGCAAATCCTCGAAAGATACGTTAAGCCTTCCCTTTATTATAGCGCGCGCCTTCGCGGTGAGTATCAGCGAGAGCAGGCCGCGCGGCGAAGAGCCGTATTTAACGTATTTTTTAACGTCGGGCGGAGCGTCTTTATAATCAGGATGGGTTTTTTTAATTATATTGATCGCGTAATTTTTAACGTCGTCGGCTATAGCGACCTGTCTTACGAGTTTTTGCATCTTAAGAACGGTTTCGGGAAGGATAACGCATTCGACGACCGGCTCCGAGGCGCTGCTATAGCGTTCGACGATGGAATCGAGCTGTTCGAAGGTCGGATAGCTTAAATTGATTTTGACCATAAACCGGTCGAGCTGGGCCTCTGGAAGGGAGAAAGTACCTTCCATTTCAAGAGGGTTTTCAGTCGCCAGAACGAAAAACGGCTGCTCGAGATTAAAGCGAGTATTAGCTATGCTGACGGTGCCTTCGGCCATACATTCAAGAAGCGCGGACTGCGTTTTCGGCGTCGCCCGGTTTATTTCATCGGCAAGCAGTATATTGCAAAAAACAGGGCCTTCGTTAAATTTAATATGCTTGCCGCCATTTTCGTCTTCGATAAGAACATGGCTGCCGAGAAGATCGGCCGGCATTAAATCGGGAGTGAACTGAACGCGCTTGAATTTAAGCGCGAAAACGTCGGCGATAGTTTTGACCAGTTGCGTTTTACCGATACCAGGAACGCCTTCGAGCAGAACATGCCCGCCGGAAAACAGCGTGAAAAGAACCATTTCGATCACATTTTGATATCCGGCGATTCTTTTAGAAATCTCAGCTTTCACCCGCGCGAAATTATCCGAAAAAAGGGCTATTTCCTTTTTCATAGCCGCCGTCGAATCGATATCATTAGCGCCAAAAGCATCTTGCTCCGACATAATTACCTCCGTTACAGTCCTTATTTATTTAAAATATCTTTTACCGTTTAGTTTAGACGTTAATTTTATTTTATTTTATTTTATTTTATTTTATTTTATTTTATTTTATTTTATTTTATTTTATTTTATTTTATTAATTAATTAATAATTTAATTACTTATCGCCGAAATCGTTATTTAATTTTTTAAAATAATCGCCCACGGGCTTTTTCAATTCATCAGGCACTTTATCGCCGGAAACGATCGAATCGGCGCCCGCCGTTTCGCTTTTAACAAGCGTTCCAATTTCTACTCCGGCCGCGCCCGGCTCCGGCAGGCTCTTTCCCTCGATGGACATCGAAGGGGTTTTAGAATCGTGTATGCCTTCGACCTTGCTCTTTTGCGCGTTAACGCCGAAACGTTCGGCCTCGAAAAACGCCTTCCACTGCCCTGCGTTTTTATCGGCCGCGGAGGCTTTCTGCCTGTTCTGCGGCGCCATCAAAGGAGCGTCGGCTGACATCGCCTTTAGATTAGAAGAACCTTTACCTGGCTCTGGTATAGCGATGCCGAGCGATTCAGAATTTATCTTGCCGCCCTCTCCGCCGCCTTTTTTACCTTCGCCTTTGCCTCCATCTTTACCTTCTTTACCGCCGCTCTGAGCGGCTTTTTCTCCTTTATCACCGTCGTCGCCGTCCTGAGGCTGGCCGTCAGAGGGCGTCCCCTGATTTTTAGACGATTCGGCCTCATCGCTCATCGCGCTGAGCGCGGCGTATAACTCTTGAAGCTGCTTGTCATTTTTAAGTTTTTCAAGCAATTCTTTTCCGCTCATACGGTTTAAATGTTTCATAGCCGATTTTTCGTCGGCGCTAAGCTGCTTTTTATCCGCGCCGGCGCTTTCTTTTTTTTCACCGTCTTTGCCGCCGCCGGCTTTATTATCGTTAGCGGACTTTTTCATGGCTTCTTTTTTCGCTTCAAGAAGCGAAGTTAGCTCTGAAAGTTCTTTTTCAATTTTATCAAAATCTTTATCGTTTGAGTTTTTTAAATAATCATCTACTAATTTTTTAAATTCGGCGACTTTATCCTCGAGCATTTTTTTATCTTCATCGTTGAGCCCTTCACCGGTTTTACCCGATATCACTTCATTCGCCGCATCGCTTATCTTCGAAAGTTCGTCCAGTGCGCCCTTTTTATTTTCGCCTTCTTTTATTTGCTTCAATTTATCGGCGGTTTCCTTGAGATTTTTTGCCAATTCAGCCGGCGTCTGCGGCTCTTTTAATTTTTCCTTCGCCGCTTTAAGCTCTATAATAGCGTCCGCGGCCTTGAGTTTATCGCCGTTAGATTCTATCAGCGCGTCGATAACTTTAGCCGCCTCGAGCGGAGTTTCTTTTTTTTCAGCGGCCGCTTCTATCGTATTTTTTAATACCGCGGCGGCGTAATGATTAAAATATAAATTTAAAAATGAAAGTATTAGTATAAGAAAAGTCAGCCTGTAATGACTTTTCGTAAAAGCCGCCATGAAAGGCCGGAACGCTTTGACGAATTCTGAATTATTATCAAAAATATATGATCTGGAATTATAATTTTTAATAAAATCTTCGCTGACAAGCAAAACAACCGCTTCGCGCACGCTATCGTTTACGGAGGCCTCTGCGCTTTTAACTCCGTCTTTGCCTTCGCCACGGCCGCCGCCCGATTCGCCGGCGCCGCCGTTTTTTTCTTTGAACTCGTAGTAAGTAACCGCGCGTTCCTTCAAATCAAGAACACGATCGAGTTCGCGATAACAGTCTTTTGTATCTATTTTTAAAAAAGCGGCGCGCGCGAATATATAGATAAATTTAAATATTATCGCGCATAAAAGAAAGTACCAGACTGTAATATCGATTTTAATGAATATGGAAAGCGCGGAAAGAAAAACCGTGCCAAGAAGAATTGGACTTACCGCGTTTTGAATAAGGCCGTTTAAATAATTACGCCTGAATAAAGCCTCGATTTTATTAACCGCGTTTATCTGCATAAAGTCACGACCCCGTTATTTTTTTAACATAGCTAAAATTGCCGAAGTCAAAATATCGATATCGCATAATTCGTTATAAATTCCAAAGGATATCCTTACCGCGCCCATCGAATATTCAAAAGGCACGCCCATAGCTTCTATAACATGCGAGGCTTTCGCGCCGTTTTTAGCGTTGCACGCCGAGCCCGCCGAAATCATTATGCCCTTATCCGAAAGATATTCGACTAACTTTTCGGCCTCGATATTTTTAAAACTGAGATTAAGCGTCGATGAAACCGTTTTATCGACCGGCGAATTATAACGAATATCAATATTATTTTCTTTGAATATTTCAAATTTTTTATATAGATAATTTTTAAGCAGCAGGCAGTGTTTTTCGCGTTCTTTAAAATCCGACACGGCTTTTTTCATGGCGGCGACGGCCCCTATTACGGCCGGCGTATTCAACGTTCCGGCGCGCAGATTAAATTCATGTCCGCCGCCGAGCGTTCTCGGATTTATACGCGTCCCTTTTTTTATATATAAAATTCCGCAGCCCTTGGGGCCGTAAAATTTATGCGCCGACAGCGCGAGCATATCGACTCCGAGAGCGCGCACGTCGATAGGAACTTTTCCGAAGCCCGCAACGGCGTCGCATAAAAAACATGCCCCATAGCGGCGGGCGATCTCGGAAAGAGCGGCGACCGGCTGAATAACGCCGGTTTCGTTATTGACCAACATAATCGATACGAAGTCGAGTTTTTTAGCTTTAACGGCGGCCGCCTCGAATCTGGCGCAATCAACGGCGCCATCGGATTCGGGCGCTATTTCGACGACGTTCGCGCCGTATTTTTTCATTTCGAGCGCCGGATAAAGCGACGCGTGATGCTCGATAGCGCTCAGCGCTATATTCTTACCGGCCGCCCGTGAGCCTTCAAGATGATAATAACCGAAAATCGCCATATTAAGGGCTTCCGAAGCGCCCGAAGTAAAAATTATCTCGGCGCTTCCGGCATTGAGGCAGTCCGCGGCCTCGGCGCGCGCGTTTTCTATGGCGTCTTTAGCCCTGCGTCCGGCGGCGTGCGCCGAAGATGAGTTGGCGAAATTATCGAAGTAATACTCTTCCATGGCCTCTTTAGCTTCGATAATAAGCGGCGTGGAGGCCGCGCTGTCAAGATAAATATAATCGGCCTTACGCATAAATCGCGGCGGTTGAACGCTGCTTGTTAAAACAGGCCTGTATACGCTTTTAATATCCATATCGATTCCATTCTTAAACTTTAATTTTATTTATTTTTAAGGTATTTAAGAGCAATAGCCGCGGCGGCGAAATCATCGACGTCGCAAAACACCGGAATTAAAGAAAGCGGCAGCCACCTCAACGGAAAAAAAGGCGGATTGTGCTTATGATAGAGCGCCCTGGCCGCCTCCGTAGTACGCGACTCATCGACGGCGATTATTTCAATATCGCTTAAACGCGGATCTCTTTTTACGATCGTTCCCAGCGCGCTCAAATATTGTTTAGACGCGGTTTTATCGCCTAAGGTGATAACTCCGATAGTAAAATCTAAAAATATTTCATCGATAATCGCGGCGAGAGGGGCGCATATCAAATTAAAAATATCGTTAGTACGCGGCGACCCTCCGTTTTGTATCCTTACAATCTTTCTATATAAAACAAGGCCGGCGTCGCTAACGACAGCCGCGCCGAATTTAGATTTGCCGGGATCGATACTGAGTATATTCATAGTTTATTAACGTGTCAAAACTTCGCGGTTAATTCTTTCCACTGCGTTTTTCAAGGCCTGTTCAACGCTGATATTGCCTGAGAGGGCCGATTCCATTTCAGGATTAATAATAGTTTCCAATTGCGAATATTTTAAAACCTTAGGCCTTGCCTGAGCGGTTTTCATCTGTTCCATAAAGGTTTTAAGAATTTTTTCCTCTTCTTTGTCGGTGATTTTAATTTTATCGTACGCCTTTAAATTAACCGGTATCTGACGTAATTTAGAGGCCCACTCGGCCTGGATGTCTTCGGATGTGACGTAGCGCAAAAAATCGTAACATGCGCGAAGTTTAGCCGCCGGCCTTTTATCGTTTCTAAATATTACCATATTGGTGCCGCCGACGTTGGTGGAAGTGCCGGCCGGACCTGCGGGTATTAACGAAACTCCGAAATTGACTTTAGCCGCCTTAAAGCGTGAAACGTTCCACGGGCCCATCAACACCATGGCGTAACGACCGTTGATAAAGCCGGTTTCAGTGTTCTGGCCGCCGGACTTCCACGCGCCGCCTTCAATTGCATGTTTTTTATAAAGATCGACTTTAAATTGAAGCGCGGCTATGCCTTCTTTTGAATCGAGAAGACATTTAGAGCCGTCATCCGACAAAAATTTAGTGCCGAATGTGTTAAAAAACGGAAAGCTCCACCACAGGGAATTATCCATGCCAAATCCGTAAATTCCATCGACCGGCTTCGTAAGTTTTTTGCCGAAATCGATGAATTCATCCCATGTTTTCGGCGGAATCTCGGTGTCGAGCCCGGCCGCGTTAAAAGAGTCTTTATTATAAAACAGGCACGCGCCGTTGGTTTGATCGGGAAATCCGAAAACGCGTTCGACGCCGTTTTTATCTTTAATTATACAGGAATCGATAGCTGCTTTAACGTATTGGGCGAGTATTTCGCCGGTATCCATCTTCTTTTCGGCCTCTTCGGCCGCCAGGTACTGCTTAATATCGGTGAGCACGTTATTATGAGCAAGCTCCGGCACGAAAGGCGTATCTACGCGGCCTATATCGGGCGGAGCGCCGGCAATGAGCGAAGTGCGATATTTAGACTCCTGGCCCATCCATGGAATCTGGGCTACGTGAACTTTATACGGATTATCTTTAAGCGAAGACCATCTGTGAGCGATAGTTTCAAACAGTTTATACTCGTCAGGCCCATAGGATGCCCATACGAGAATATCCATATCGCCGAGCCCGCCCGGCTTCGAACAGAAAAACGAACCGAACACAAAGAAAAACAAAAGCAGCCCGACCGCTATTGTCAATATATTGCTACTCTTAATCATCTCTAACCACCTTTTTAATTTATATGCTGCGCCGGCTTTCGCCAATTTTTTATTCTTTAACGGCGCCTTTGGTCATGCCTTCTATAAAGAAATTCTGTGCGATTAAAAATAAAACCGCCATCGGTATTATCGAAAAACATGAAGCCGCCATCATAAGCTCCCATTCGGAGCCGTGAGGTCCCGAAAAGTAAGCCAGTCCGACCGGTATCGTGAGTATGGCCGAGCCGGGTTTGGTTATAACCAGTTGCCATATAAAATTGGACCAGTGGAATAAAAACGTGAGCAGAAAAAGCGTCACGATTATCGGCATCGCCATCGGCACAATAATTATTGTAAATATCTGCCACTCGGAGGCCCCGTCGAGTTTAGCCGCCTCTATAAGCGAATCGGGAATGCTTCTCATGAACTGACGCATCATGAATACGCCGAAGATGTTGGCCAAATGCGGAATGATAAGCCCCTGATAAGTGTCGAACCAGCCGAGCTTAACCGTTATTACAAACTGCGGCACCAGATACATCATTCCGGGAATCATCATAGTGGCCACCAGAAGGTAAAACAGCAAATCTTTATATATGAAATTTTTCTTGGCGAAAACGTATCCGGCCATGCAGGCGAAAGTGGTCGCGAAAACCGCCGCCAATGAGGCTACTATAATGCTGTTAAAGAAATATTTCATGAAGTTGAATTCAGCGAATACTTTTTTAAAATTATCGAGGGTATATAATTTTGAAAACCCTTCATAAGAAAGAGAATCCGGCAGAAACGAAAACTTGAAAGCCGTTCCAGGCTGTTTCATCGCCGTTAAAATCATCCATATAAGCGGAAACAATACGACCAGAGCCCCTACGCTGAGCAAAAAATAAAGTATGGCGCGGGTTATAATCCGGTTATATCTGGCCGCGTGCAGCTTCGGGTCCATAACGGGGGCGTTATTTTCGATAACCGCTACCGCAGAAGATAAATTAGCATCCGGCGGGGCGGCTTCCTGATTTTTTATTTTTTCATTTTTATTCGACATTTTACTTCCTCCAAATATTCAAAGGGCTGCTAATCTTCGGGACTTAATATTTTTTCCTGTACTTTGGAAATAACGATAGTCAGAACAAGCAGCGCGTAAGACATCGCGGCCGCGTAACCGAACTCGCTTTGCTCCCACTTGGTGAATAAATAATAACCCGTCAGTTTGGTTGCGCCGAGCGACTTGCCCAGAACGGTAACTATCGGCCCGCCTTTAGTCATGGCATAAATTTCGGTAAAAGCGTTAAGCGCTCCGATAATTCCGGTGACCGCCATAAAAAAGATAATAGGCTTAACCAGCGGAAGAGTTATATAGAAAAATTTCTGCACTTCGTTGCAGCCGTCGATATCGGCAGCTTCATAAACCGATTCGGAAATATTTTGAATAGCCGCCAGAAATAATATCATACCGAAACCGGCGCCTTTTACCACAAGCGCGAATACCACAGCGGGCATACAGGTAGCCGGAGTTCCGAGAACGCCGTTATTAACCGCACTTCCTAAAATTTTAGACGCGCCGCCAAGAAGGCCGCCGCCGCCGAATATCAAAACGAAAGCCACGCCGTAAACCAGAATATCGAGAATATGCGACAGCTTTTCATTTTTAACGTATTTACTCATCGGAAAGTTGGAGTAAATTTTATATATGAAAAATAAAATCAGGCCGTAAAATACGCCCTGAGTGAACATTGTAAAAATAGATACAAAAAAATTATTTGTAATATTTCCGAGAAAATCGTAAGTGAAAAAATCAAAAACTAATTTAATGCATTTATCCACTATGCCGTCTTTGCTGTATATCAAGGTCCATATTATGCCTATTACAAGCATATCTAAAACATTGGGCAAAAAATAAGCCGAGCGGAAAAAATTTTTAAATGAAATTTTATTATTAAGAAGAATCGCGAGTACCAGCGAAGATAATATGCCGAGCGGCATAATAAGAAGCGCGTAGTAAAAAGTCATCAGGACGGCCCACAAAAATTCAATATCGGTGAACAGATAAAAGTAATTTTTAAGGCCTACCCATTCGAGGGAATTAAGGGAATAACCCGTCCCAGCTTCCTGAAAGCTCAAAAAGAACGAGTAAACAATCGGATATGCCAAAAAAACCAGAAAGATAATTAAAAAGGGCGCCAAAAAAAGGTAGGACACTTTATTTTCCTGGCTCCGGTACGAAGCTTTTGCCATAAATCCATATGCTTTCAATGAAAAATGAAAATTTCCCAACGCAATCTTCGCGGATATTAAAGCCTCTCAAAGATCGTTAAAAGCATATTCCTCCTTTCGATTAAATATATAAATTGAAAATTATTAACACTACCTAGATATATAAGGCTTGACCTCTGGAAATGAGTTCTTAACTCCGTTAAAAGCTTTGCCCGCGGATTCTTTCGACGAATATCCGGTCATCCTTACCCTGTAAACCTTGTCGCCTGAAGAAAGCTGACCGGGAACTATCGCTACATTGCCGACGCCCATTTTTTTTAATTTAGCCTTAAGGCTGTCAGCGTTTTTATCGCTTTTGTAGGTTCCGATCTGAACGTAATAAGGCCCTTTTTTATCAGAACCGCCGGCAGCGATGGCGGAGCCGATCTCTTCACCATCGTGTTCATCGGCCACTATTTCAAACTCATCTTCGCCGGCGGTAATTTCATCTTCATCTTCAGCTTCAGCTTTGGCTTCTACCGGTTTAGCCGCGAGCTTAACGGGCGCTTTTTTTTCTTCTTTTTTAACCGCGGCTATTTTAAAGTTGGATTTAGCGGCTTGCGGCAAAGGCTTTTCATCGCCGGCGGCAGGCTCTTCAGCGGCGGCTTCTTCGACTTCAGTCTTTGGCGGCTCCGGCGGAACGGCTGCAACTTTGAGCGGCTCTATAATTTTTTCAGGTTCGGCCGGTTTAACTTTAACGGGAGCCGCAACTTTTTCAATTTCAACCGGAACAACCGGCGTTTCGGGAGTTTTAACCGAAGATCCGGCCACTACAACCTGCCCGGGCGGAGTTTTTTGCTCAACCGGTTCGGATTTAACTGGAGTTTTAATATCATCGACTATTTTAGAATCAGGCGTCGAAACTACGATTTCTTTTTTTATGGGTTCAGGCTGTTTTACATCGCCCGAAGCGGCCGCTGACGGCAAATATTCGATTTTAGCATTAGGATCGGGAACTATAACGATTTGGGCTGAATAATTTTTAATTTTAACTGAATTCAAAAAAGTTTTAGCGTCTTCATAACTTTTAAAAATACCCAACTGAACGACATATTGATTTTTAGACGGATTAATAATCATTTTTTTCGAATAAAGGCCTTTAGGCGAAAACTCGGATATTATCGAATCGGCTTTCGACTCGTCGTAAAAATCGGCCTCATCGTACGAACCGAGCTGGACGCAAAAAACCTCATTTTTATTAAGAGCCATACTGTCGGTAAGAACGCTTTCGGTTTCTTTTGAAACGCTCAATTCGCCTTCTTCCACTTTGCTGTCTGAATCGGAAGAAATTTCAACGCCGGAAGGGCCGCCCTCGTTCTGGACCCGCGCGATATTCACTTCCTGCTCGCGCACCTGCTGACCGTAATATAAGCCCACCAGAACGACTATTATAACAACTATAATCCACGAAAAAATAATAAGCATTTTTTCATTCGTGGAAGACATCGATTGGAAGTTAAAATTTTTATTCTGTTTCATTATATAATCTCCGAATTTTTTTTAGCAAATTTTATCATTTTTTTAACAAATAGTCAATTATTACAATTATAAAAATTGCCATATATTTTTTCGCCGCAAAACAGGCATTCGCCTTTATAATTTATGCCGGATGGTTCGCATGCGTAATTATTTCTTTTTATGATCTTTTTTTTACAGGCAGGACAATAAGTCGAGCTTTTTTCTTCGTCGGAAATATTTCCAAGGTAAACGAATTTCAATTTTTTAACGGCCATCGAATGGGCCTTATCGAGTAAAGCCTGACTCGTCGCCGGATTATTCATCAAATAAGCGGGATGGTATCTTGAAAAATGCAGCGGGATATCGGAGGATACCGACGCGACGAAGTTGATAAGAGCGTTAAGCATGCCGTCTGAATCGTTAAGGCCGGGTATCAATAAATTAGTTACTTCAACGATAATTCCGCGTTTGAAAGCGGATTCGATGGTAGCGCATACGGCATCGAGCGAGCCGCTGCATATTTCGGCATAAAATTTTTTATCGAAGGCTTTAAGATCTATATTCATGGCGTCTATATAAGGCGCAAGATCCGCAAAAGCTTCCGGCGATATATCGCCGTTAGTAACAAGAACGGTCTTATAACCATTATTTTTGATAAATTCGGACGCGTCGCGCACAAACTCATACCATATAACCGGTTCGTTATAGGTAAAAGCCAGCGAACGGCAATTTTTTTCATTTTTAATAAGCTCGAGAATTTTTTCGGGGCTTAACTGTACAGTCGTAGTTTTAAACTGGGAAATTTCGTAATTCTGACAGAATTTACACGAAAAATTACAAAAATTAGTTCCGATTGAAACGATATCGGTAGAAGGCAAAAAATGGTATAGCGGCTTTTTTTCGATTGGATCGACATTCACGGCCGAAGCCAGGGCGTAATTGAGGGTATATAAAACTCCGCCTTCGTTAAGGCGCGAACGGCAGAAACCCTTCTTCCCCGGCGCTATGACGCAGCGGTGCGAGCATAAAAGACAGCGCAGATTATCGCTGCACGGTATTTTTTCGAAATAACGAGCCAGTATCCTGGAACTACTCATAAAAAGCCCCGCAAATTATTCAGATATTTTCAATATTATGGCACTTTTCGGGCATCTTGCGATACAGATGCCGCAGCCGATACATTTTTCGGTAATAACTCTGTAAGGCGTTTTCGAATCGCCCACAATCGCCGCGGACGGGCATATTTGCGCGCAGATACCGCACATATTACATTTTTGCTCGACTATATAAACTATTTGTTCATTGACGCTTTTCGAAGCTATTATCCCGAGCGGGCATTTCGCCGCGCAGATGCCGCAATCAACGCATTTATCGCCGTTAATGCGCGGCACTTTAGCGCTCAGATCGACGGCGTAATAAGGACATGTTTTAGCGCAAACCATGCAACTGATACAGCCGCTCGAACATATTTTATGCACGAGCGCGCCGGAATCTTTGGTCCGGCAGCGGATATAAGTTTTATGCGCCCTGTCCATTATTTTAATAACGTCGAAGGGACATACTTCGGCGCACCTGCCGCAGCCTATGCACTTATCTTCGTTAATGCGCGGAAGAAAATCATCGACAAGCTCTATGGCGTTGACCGGACAGACTTTCACGCAATCGCGCAGACCGACGCAGCCGTAAATACATTCGCGATTGCCTTCCCACAAAAGTTTGACGCCGGCGCAGCTTTTAGTTCCGTAATAACGATATTTTTCGGCGCAGTTGAAAACGCCGGCCGTACAAAAAAGCCGGGCCGAAAAATTATTGTCGAAAACCGGAGCGTATCCCCATATATGCTCCGCGTTTTTAATTATAGTTTGAGACGAATGAGCGCATAAATTAACTATTTCAGGACGCTCGCAGGCGGCCGCGGCGAAATCGTAACAGCTTTCAAATCCGCATTTGCGGCAGTCGATAGACTTGAGCAGTTGAAATATTTTAAGCGCCCTGTCGTCGGCCGCCCCGACGTTTTTAGAAACAGCCGACAGCCCCGCCGAAGAACGGCGCGAATAAAAAAACTCGCCCGCCGAACTCATTGCGGCAACAGCCACGGCCAGATATAATAAAACTGCTATATTCATAATTACTTATACTGCCTTATTTTTCTTCGACTTTAATCCCATCGTCTCTTATAATACGCACCCATGAGGCATGGGACGATTTTTCATAAAGCTCGAACTTTTCACGCGCGGCTTTAACCGCGCCGGCCGAGTCTTTAGCGTCTATAAAAAAATCTACGGTATGCTCTTTTTTTGTGCCGCTGTCAAAATATGGAATTGTAACTTTAAATTTTTTTAATGAAATCACTTACACCACCCTGAAAAATATAGAAAATGAAGCCGAAAATAAACCGAAGATAATCATTTCCAGACAAAAAACGCCGAATTCGTCAGAAATTTCGCAATTATCGGAGGCCTGCTTTTTTATATGAAAAAATATCGTGGAAAACAATAAAAAAGAAAGCGAGGCGCCGGCAGCCGACGGCAAAGCGTGCGCAATACCTTTCGAATTAATGTAAAGCAACATTGGAAAAACCGATGAAACAAAATTAAGAGAATCGAATATATTAAAATCGGAATGTTTTGCCGTATAAAATAAAAATTCATTAACGACCAGGGCTGAAGCTAATATCAATAAAAATACATATTCGTCGCCGATGTTATATTTTTTGAAAAATATATCTTTCAGCCCGCAAAATAAAACCGAATTAATTAAAAGCGCCGCCGAATTAATCAGGCATACTTTAAAATAGGCATGAAAGCTGCTGCGCTTATGGCCAAATAAAATTTCAACGCCGAAGCCTGAAAATAATAAAATATTAAAAAATAAAAAGTTTTCGCTGAACATATCGTTTATAAACCTGCCTGCTCAATTGCTGCCAAAAATACTTCACCGCTATTATAACATATAATTTTACATTATCAACTCGTTTTTTTCAAAGCCTTGCTTATAATCAGCCCGCAAAGGGCCGCCGTAATTATCGCCGAAGCGGGATATGAAAAAAAAGTGATCTTATTGCCGGTTTTATCGGTAAAAATATAAACCAGGAAACCATAGGCGAAAAAAATAAAAGTAGATGAGGCCGCCGCCATTGAATAATATTTAATCAAGTCGAAAAAATCGTTGAAATGCTTGAATTCATAGTCGAAATAGATGCCGGCCACCGAAAGAGAACTCACATAAACTATAAACTGCCAATAACCGCCCGTGCAATATTTACCGGCCAGAAAATTCGAATATATAAAATAGTTAACGCAAAAACTCAACATCACCGCCAGTAGATACTTTGCGCGATAGTTTATATTTTTAAGGCAATAAAGCGCGAATATACTTACGCTTGTGGAGCAAAAATATAGTAGAGAACACAGCGCGGCCGAAGACAGGCAGTCGACTGTCATCAATAAAGGAATAACGCCTATTACGCACATTTTTAAAAAATTATAATTATTCAATCGCGGCTCCGTGAAATATATTTTTTAATCAAAGGAAAAATATCCGACATAAACTTTATAACCCTGTATTTATTGGTGTAGCGTTCGGGACGCGCCCCGCTTTCTTTATAAATATTGGCATCATCGATCCTGACATCGCCGATTAGAAGCTGATTGAAAGAACCTGCAAATTTTTCATCTCTTACGCCACCTGCGGTAAACTGATTTTTTTTCGCGGTTAATATAAAAATTTGAGCTATATGAAAAGTGTTTTTGATAACGAAACCAATTTTGACTTTGTTAAAACAGTCCGGCAGATAAGACTCAAAATAAATTCCGCGTTTTTTGCCCGCTATATAAACGTCGCTTATCCGTGCGCCTTCCAGAAAAGAAATTTGTTCGGCGCTTAAAGTTGAAACCTGCATCCGCTCTAACTGAAAACGAAAATCGACGGCTTCTCCAACGCTCATTTTATCTTTAACGGCGTTATATATGGCGGCGCTTATATTGGAAACCGATTGATCGCCGCCGGAGGATAAGGAGGATAATCTGATTATTTTGGATTCATTAATGGATGTTTTAATTTTATTGGATATAGTTTCAAGCACGTCTAAATTATTGGAACCGCCTGATGAAATAAGCCCGCTGGATGTGAATATAATCTGCGGTCCGGCGGTAACTATAAATTTTATCCAGGCGCCGTTTTGATTTTTAAATTTAAAATTTTTATAAACGGCTTCAGAATCGACGCCGTCTAATATGAGCTCATTATCTTTATAAAGCTCGCTGGCGGGCGTTTGGGCATGCCATGCATAAAACCCGGGCGGAATATCTTCGAGATTAACGGCGCTGCCTAAAAAGGACGATTTGATCTTTTCCGCCGTAACGAAAAAATTTTTATTATCTGCGGAGTCGGACAGATCCTTTGAAAAATTAATCAGCGTAAAAGATAGAGCCAATGCTATTGCCGTCGTAATAATTGAAACGATAATTTTATTCACGCCCGCCTGCCTCCCCTGTTAAAAATATTATCGATCAAAGGCACGCAGGCCGAAGCGATAGCCAGAGAGTAATTCGAGCAATCGGGCCCGTCGTTATAATAGCTGAAAAAAGCGAACAGCATGCCAAAAGCGAGTCCGTATATAACGCGCGCTGAATATTTTTGAGGCGAGCTGTAATAATCGGTCAACACAAAACACGAATAAAATAAAAACATACTCGCGAAAGCATGACTTATTATTTCTATCAAAACGAAATTAAAACCCTGTGAATAATAAAGAATGGAAACTCCGGCGCACAGGCCGGCTACCGCGCCTATAAATGGCGCGGAATCGACGCATTTTTTAAATGACAGAAATATAAATGCGCACGCCATTAAAACAATGGATAACTCGCCATAGTGGCCGGGATTCCAGTTCGAAAGAATATCGAGGAGGCGCGTAAGGCTCTCGCGGACGGTATTGAACTCGTCGTTATGGATATAAAATAAAAGGCTGCCTGAATAATCCTGCGAAGGAAACGGGCTGAACCAGGCGCCGGACATAAAGGCGCGCGGCCCGTTAAAAAAATGCATTTTTTCATTAAAGATCATAACTAAAAAACATGAAACCATGGCTATAGGATTGATAATTCTCAGCGCGCAGGACCCGCGGGGCGCAAAAACCAGCAAATTAAGAATGAGCGCCCCTGTAACGATAATATAAAAAGGAACTCCAGCCGGCAGCGTAAGCGCGAACAACAGGGCGTAATAATAATTTTCGTTATCTATATCGGCCAGGCTGCGATTTTTAAGTTTTAAGGCTATATAAGTCGGAAGCAGAACGAAAAAAGTCGCCGATAAAATGGCGGTAAGCGCCATAACGCCGTAGTGATATATCGCAAGAAGAGCCATAGGTGAAAGCGCCAGCAGCCTGTTCAAAAAAATCGTGTTTTTAGAAAGAGGCGAGTGAATATAAGGGTGTATGGAAACGGCAAGATCATACTGATTCATTATCTTTGCGTCTCCTTACGTTGGCTTCGAGTATCATTTTTTTTGAAAGTATTATCGAATGGGTTATATTGATACGTGAAGGGCAGATATACGAACAGACGCCGCATTCAATACATGAATAAATGCCCTCGCCCGCCGCCTGCTCGTGAGCGCCGCAGCGGCTTAAAAAATTAAGCCGCGCCGGATTAAGCCCGACCGGACAGCTATCTATGCATTTTTTGCAGCGCATGCATTTCTGCTCGCCGGCGGAAGAAAGCCTTTCGGTCGGTATTACGGTAATGGAACGATTGGATTTGACGAGAGGCACCTCCAGGGTGAATTGCGAATAACCCGACATCAGCCCGTCAACGATAAGTGAATTAACGTTGCCGCAAAATCCGCCGCACTGCTCGATAATCTCGGAAATATAGGTGCCGACGCGCGCTTTTATATTCGCCGGTTTCGTAATGCCGTACCCCGAAACGGTAAGATGGCACTCAATCTGCGGTTTACTAAATTTCAGCGCTTCGTATAGATGAAAAACGGTCGCGGCGTCTAAAATCAGGCATCTGTTGTTACGGGTTAATTCGGCGGAATTGATTTTAATCTTCAGAATACTGGAAGCTAAAATGAGCTCGTTAGCCTGCGGATATTTATCGGTAACCCTGATTATCTTAAAATTTTTATAGCGCGATTTGTTCTGATTTAATTTATTATCGATGGAAGTTATGAGCTTAACCATGTGATATGGAAGCGCAAAAAAAACGAAAGCCGGGCCGAAAGCTTCGTTGATATATGAAACGCAGGATAAAATTTCTTCGAGGTAAATATGGGCTATCGTTTCGATATTATGTATGTAAGGCTCGTTCTGAACAAAACTTATTATGAGGTAATGCGCCGAGCCTTTCGATAATCCGGAAATTTTAGAGTGAAGCGGTTTATTGTTAGAAACGGTATCTATAACCGAGAACTTTTTTGATGCCTCGATTATCTGTTCAATAGTAAAACTTTCGGCTTCGTTAAAAGAAAGCGGCTGAGTGCTTTCAGCTTCACGGTCGGCCGCGATTACTATCCCCTGGCAATATTTATAATATGGATGAACGAACTCGTCTATTTTTTCAACGACTCCAGCCACCGGAGAATGTAGATCACATGAAACCGATCCTATCGCCCGGGCAATAACTTCAAAAAGCTCGACGCGACTGCCCGGTTCGACCGCGGCAACGGCGGGCGAGCCTGAATGCTGGCTGAGCAGTACGCAGACCTTTCCGGGCGGCCTTGCCGCGATGAGAGGTTTATCTATAGTGAGCTCGTGATTGAGCGGAAGTTTCAATCCTCCGTGAAAATCCATCGTTTCCTTCACATTTACAATTAATGCGCGTATTTTTTACAAACCGCATCTTACATTTTATCATGTTTAATCTTAAATATGCAAGATTTTTTTAATTAAATATCAGTCTCCGATATTATCCGATATTAAATAAAAATAAATTGAAAATAAATTTTATTTTTGTTATAATGGCCCGGGTGATTGATGATGAGTAAAAATGAACAGGTGTTAACGCATCCGCGAAACGAAACCGAAGAAGCCGCGCTTCATAGAACCGAAGAATTCAAAATCGACAGCTATTTTTTGAGCATAAACAATCAAAAGTGGCTTTCAGAAGAGTTTAACGACCTCGAAGAAGACTTCATCGAAATAATCAATAACGTGCCCGATTACTACCCTACAATATTAGAATTATGTAATATTTATCGTAAAACGGAAAATTTTTCAAAGTATCGGGAAATGTTAGATTACGCGCTTAAAATTTATCCTGAAGATGAAATATTTTCGGTTATGAACGCCGAGTATTACTACGAGTCTAAAAATTTCGCGGCCGCGCGCAAAGCGCTTGCCGCGCTGACCGCCCGCGGCATTAAGCCGCCCGTAGTAATGAAACTTCTCGGCGGCGTCTACCTTAACTTCAAAGAAAAAACGCTCGCCATAGAATCTTTCAAAGAATATCTCAAATCCTGCGGCGGTGACGCTTCCCTGAGGCGCGAAGTAGTCAGAATGTTTTTCGAATCAGGCGATTTTATAAACACGCTTTTAGAGCTCAAAGATATCGCGCCATGCGATAAAAACGCCGAATTGAAAAAAATCGAGGCCGTTTGCCTTTACTACAAAGAAGACTATAAAAAGGCGCTCGGCGTTTTCACCTCCATTTACAGACACTATAGCGACGATATATTTACGCTGATGTATCTCGGCGATATCTGCCTGCGCCTTAAAAAAAATTACAGGGCCGAATATTACTGGGAGCGCGCTCTTAAGATCGAGCCGAAAACCCCTGAAGAAAGGGCTTACTCGGCGCGCATCAATCTTTTTATCAACGAATACGAACAGGCCGTCAAACTTATCGATTATAACTTCAAAAAAACGGCGAACCATTATCTTTCGATATTCACGATGGGACTTATAAATTTATGCGAAGACAAATTCCACCTCGCAGCCACCCACTGGCTGAGGGTTTTTAAAGAAAAGCACGATCTGTTCAACTTCGAATTCGAGCTTACTAAAAAAACTTTGAAGCCTGAACGGGTAAGCGAGTTCATAACTAAAATAAGCGAAGCCGAATATAGCGGCCTGTGCGCCTATATCAAAGAGCGGTGTGATATCAGATGAAAATAAAAACCGCCGCCATACAAATGCGCACTCAAATACTCGAACCGGAACTTAACCTTGAAAAGGGATATGGCCTGCTCGAAAAGGCTTTAAACGAAGGCGCGAAGCTCGTCGTAATGCCGGAAATGTGGGTGGTAGGGCTTTACCCCGACGTCCTTAAATCTCCTTACGTTTTAAAAACGGCCGAAATAATTGAAGAAATTTCGGGGCTCGCCAGGCAATCGGCAGCCGTAATCGTCGCGGGCTCTCATCCGCACATCGATTATTACGATTCAAAAACCGACAAACGAATTTTTAACAGAGTATATGTTATAAACCAGTCCGGTTCGGTTTGCGGAACCTATAATAAAATTCAGCTTTTTAAAAAAAACAACGAACACGCATACTCTAAACCGGGTTTTAAAATATTCAACATTCAAACCGATAATTTCATAATTTCTCCATTTGTCTGCTTCGATCTGCGTTTTCCCGAATTATTCAGAATAGCCGCCTTTAACGGAGCCGAAATAATAAGCGTGTCTTCGCAATTTCCGGCGTCGCGAATCAGCCACTGGCGTTCTCTTTTAACCGCCCGCGCCATCGAAAACCAGTGCTTTGTCGTCGCTTCCAACTCCTGCGGTTTTGACGGGCTTCTCGAACTCGGCGGCAATTCCATGATAATATCTCCCACCGGTGATATCCTGGTTGAATGCGGCGGCGAAGAGGGCATCATTTACCATGAAATCGATATGGACGAACTGCGCGACTATCGCAACAAATTCAATTTCATCGAAGAAGCCGTTTTAAAAGACGACCTTAAAAGCTATATAAATAAAAACTTGATTAATTAATTTTTTATTTATTTCCCAATCATTCTGGTATCAGTTATTTAACAAATCATTTACTCAATTATTTATTTACTCAGTTATCATTCACTATTAACATTTTTATTATATTAGCTTCAAATTATGCAAATTAAATATCTATTGTCGGCACTGCCGCTTATTTCATGTTCGCTGGTAGCCGCGCTCGGCGTTTTCGTCCTCGCGCAGAATAAGCGCGGCCGTATTAATTATCTTTTCGCAGCCTTATGCCTTTGTCTGTGCGTATATAATTTCGGCGCTTTTTTAATGTATATTCTAAAAGACGCGGCCGCCGCCGCCGCCGCTTCAACTGCCTGCATCCTCTTCACGGCTTTTTTAATAGGGCTCCTTCCGCATTTTATTTTCGCCTTCGTATCTCACAACGGCGGGCTGCAAAAGTTCACGGCGTTCAAACTTTCATTTTTTTACGCCGCAGCCGCGCTGATTATAATTCTGACGCTTAACGGCTTTATAGTAAGCGGAGTAACGCTCACGCCTACCGGATTCATAAGCCTCAACGGGCCTTATTTTATACTTTACGCAGCCGCCATGGCGTTTTCAGGGTTCTACTCGATACTATATCTTTATTATTCACAGTCAGGCGGCGACGCCGACGATTATAAAGTTAAAATCAGGCACATATTATTAGGCATACTCATATCTTTTTTATTCGGCATTTTCGATATTTTGAAAAAAATAGCGGGCATCTTCACCGAAGTTTCGACTTTAGAATACGGAATTATAGTGTTTTGCGCTCTGAGCGCATACGCGATAGTAAAGCATAAATTTCTTCATATCGAATTCGCCGTCAAAAAAGGCGTACTATATTCAATTTTAATGATTTTGGTCGCTCTCACGGTTTTAAGCGTGGCGGTAGCGGCCGAACAAATCACACAAAACTGGCTCGATTCGAGTTCGTTTTCGATTAACTTATTAAACGCTTTGCTCGTGGGCTTTTTTTTCGATCCGGTAAAAGATTGGCTGCAAAGAATTCTAAATAAATATTTTTTTCCGCGACTTACTAATATTAAACTTGACGACACGCTTATTAAAAACAAAGCCGTTTTAGAATGTATCGCGGGCGAAAAAATAGACGAGCTTAAATTATTAAAAGCCAATATAGAACGGATAATAACCGACTATGAGAAAAACCACCTATAATAAAGTAGTAATACCAGCAATATTATTGTCACATTAGTATATTTTTATATTTTTATATTTTTATATTTTACGTTACAATAAAAAAAGCCGCTTTTTACGCGGCTTTTCATCGAATTTTACCTGCCTATATTTTTAAAACAACATGCGCTGTTAACGGCGAGCGAGGTGAGCCCCGCTATCGCCCCGAGCAGTTCGGTGTCTTCGGCGTTAAACTGCGCGCCGTTCCTTTTATTAATAACCTGAAACGCGCCTAAAAATTTATCTTTAACGAACAACGGAACGCATATCATGCTGCGTGTATTATAATTTAATTTTTCATCGACTTCTTTAAAATGATTTTTTTCCCGGGTGACGTCGTTGATTAAAATCGGCGACTTCAACGTTTCGACCTTTGAAACGAACCCTTCGCCATAAGGAACCTTCATTTTTACTATTTCAACCGCTGTGGGCCCGACGGCAACCGGGCAGTTGAAAAATTCTTTTTTATCGTCTAACAGAAATAAAGACGCTACTTCCGCTCCGACGATATCGATAACCTGTTTTAATATATGTTCGAGAGAATTTTTAAGCGTAACTGATTCATGAAATTTCATGCTTAAATCGTAGAGCAGCTTTATTTTTTTATTCGAGGCCTCGAGCGCTTTCTGGTTGGGCTTTATCATTAAATAGTATATCAGCAGATAATAAACTATTATTCCTATCAAGATTACTATGTAAACCATAAATACCCCTCCCGCTTTTTTTCAACCGCTTAGAAAGTGAGCGGCCTGCATGAAATATTAAAATAGCCGTTAGAATTTTTATCCCTGCCGTATTTAGCGAAATCGATAGCCGCGCCGCGCGGCGAATCAACGCCTTCGACTTTTTTGGGAGTAAGGCCCGCCAGCAGAGAATAAATGCCGACCGCGACCGATTCGGCTATAAGCAATTGCTTTTCTTTTAAAAGTTTACGGTCCTTCGAGTTAGACAGAAAGCCGAGTTCCACGTAAGCCGTTACGGCGTTAACGTGAAGCGGTATTGCCCAGTCGGAAACAAAAGGCGAAGCATGAGGCCCCGCATATTGCTCGGCATTAGTTTTAGCCGCGTAATAACCGTTCGTAGTTTTTAAATCTTCCCATAACGAAGCGCGAATATAACGTATCAACTCTTCGGACGAATAAAAATTATCGCCGCCGTAGCCTTCAGGGCCGCCCGCGCGTCTGTAATTTTCATAAATAGAATTTTCGCGCATAAAAAAAAGCGTAAATGAAGTAAAAAGTGAGGACGTGTTGTAACGCCAGGTTACCATTAAATAACGAAGGCCGATAAATTTATGAGTGAATGCGCGAAACCCGGTAAAATAAGTTGCCGTATCAGATATCATCGTTTTCACGTCTATCTTTTCAGCTTTAGTAATTACCGAAGTTATAAAATTCGCCACTTTTTGAAATTTTGGCACGTTTACTTTCATCTGATTTGGCGGCATATTGCTCATGCCATTAGTGACTATGCCGTTAATATTTGAAAAAAAGTCGAAATGCGGCACTATAACCGAAGAAAAACCTCTCACATCACGATTAGGACTCGAATTATTATGAAGACACACCACCAGGTCAGGAGAAATTTGATTAATGAATGAAATGCGGCCAGGATGCATCTTTTCAGACGGCTTATTTTTGGCCGCGCCGCTAAAGGAATCGGGACTGTCAAAAAGCCTGTATTTTTTATTGACGTTAACCGTATTTTTTTCGGGATCGTCCTCCCAACTGTAACGCCTTGTAAGATGTGTATTCACGCGCACCTTTTTAATTTTATCCTTCGATAAATCGGCGTGCTTCTGGAGTATTTTGCAAAATTCGGCGAATCCCGCGTCGGTATGAGTTAAATTTAAGATCTCCTCCACTTTTTTAGCCGTAAACAGCGTCCATTCGTGCTCATACATGCCGGCCGCGCTGGCGCCGAAATTATATGGCAGTAAAAAGGTTTTTGAAAACGGGTCCCAGTGATCGCCGGAATAACTGCGCGCAGGCTCGTAACGCCCGCCGTGGCCGGGATCTAATACAATATCGAAACAATCGGCGGTATTGAGGATAATCGAAGAAAAATTTTGGGCGGAAGGCGTTGAAACTTTTACCTGAGGTTTTTCACTCGCGGGCGTAACGGCAGTTACCGGCACGGACTGATCGGAAACGGCCTGAACTGCCTGCTGATCGTGCGCCGGCGCTGGCGCTGACGCTGGAACATTTTTTATAACCGGCGCATCGGTAACAACCGAATTTAAAACCGGCACGGCTGCTGGTGAAACTTTTGAAACCGGCGCGGCCTGAGGTCTGGCAATTACCGGCCGAAACTTTTTATGAGCCGGTCTTTCCTTTTTAACCGCGTAAGAAGATTCCGCCGCCGGAGACGTTTTATCGCCGGAGTTAAGTTTCATGCGAAGCTGCTGAAGAGCTTCTTTATTGGTTACCGATATTTCGCCATAACTTACCGCCGAAAGCCCTAATAAAATAAACAGGGCCATTATATACGAAAGTGCTTTTTTGAAATTCATTTTTTTTACCTCTTTACCATTTCATACGATTTAGCATTATACCATAAAATTTTTACTTTAAAAAGTTTTTTATAACTTAGGCATTATATTTATTTTATCGCCGGGTAAAAAATCGCCCGACATAAGTTCTTCACGCGTCGTTTTATGAAGTACCGCGTATTTATGATGACCGGCCGGCAACTCTATCCAATATGTAGTCTGGGCAAAGATCTGAGTGTCGATCTTTCCGTCGATATACAAAAGAACCGTCTCCGCGGTCAGATTCGTAAATGCGGCCTTTACCGGAGCGCTTTCATCGCTCGTTTCAGTAAGGCAGCCATTGTTAAAAAGAACGAATATACATAAAAAAAACATTAATAGTGTTGTTTTTACATTCTGCATACAATTAAGCCCGTTAAAACCTACCCGTTTTAATTAAGCGTATTATTTATTTTTTCAGCTATTTTTCAACGCCTCTGTTTATTTAATTTTTTATATCCAGCGGCATTTTTTTATTTTTCTTTCAATACGCTTTTGAAGTAATTTCCATATTTTTCAAAGTCTATTCTTTGAGAAAACGGAAGAACCAGGGGCGTAAGCGATATTATTTTTTCTTCGCTATAGCCGTTATCAGGGGTCTGTTTCGAATTAAGCCCGCCGCCTCCTTTCAATTCATTTTTTATATTATCCACCAATTTATTTATCCTCTTCTGTTTTTCGGAAACCTTTTTACCAACAGCTTTCGAGCCCGCGGGCGCATTCGGTTTACCATTAATATCAGATTTTGCCGGCGCTAAAGCCGCGCCGCTAGCGGAAGCTATTTTGTTAAACCGCGGATTATATTTTATAAGCTCATCCTTTGTCAGAGGTATTTTTTTCGGTTCATAGCCTTCGGTCAGTGAGTAAACCGAAACGGCAAGAGATCGCGCTATTATATCTTTTTTTTCAACAAGCAGTTTTCTGTCGTTTTCGTTTTCTATATAACCGAGTTCGATATATGCGGTTACCGCATTTACAAGCTGCGGCAATGCCCAATCTGAAATAAAAGGCTCGCCGTGCGCTCCCAGATATTCGCCGGGCGATTTAATTTCGGAAGCATCTTTTATTAAAGCGCCGGCCGTGTCTATATAATCCTGCCACAAAGCCAGCCTTACAAATTTAATCAATTCTTCCGACGCATAAAAATTATCGCCGCCCGCGCCTATTATACCGCCGTCACGGCGCATAGATTCGTAATCAGAACGTTCGCGCTTCCAATAGGAGTCGTTATCTTTATAATTAAATAAATTATCGTATTCATCGTCTTTGTCGTAGCGCCACATAACCATCTGCCAGCGCTTGCCTATCTGCGATTTATTGTCGGCGCGCCTGCCCGTAAAATAAGTTTCGCAGTCGTTTATAAGCCGCGACAGATTAGCAAGCACTTGATTTTGCGGATAAAACCACGAAATCACCCAGAAATAAGTAAGCGCTTTTTTTACGCCAAGACGCGATTTTACCGTTTTAACGAAATCGAAGACATGGTAATCGGGAATTATTACCGAAGCCTGACCGCGCGCCGCCGTATTCGTCGATGAATTAATATGAACGCAAAGTACGAGAGCGGGCGTCATAGCGTTAATTTTACTCATGCGGCCCGGATAAAGCGCGGCGGAAGGTTTATTTTTTTCATCGAAACTCTCGGGCGAATCGAAGAGCCTGAAATGCTTATTAACGTTAACCTCGCCGCTGTGTTCGGGCGATTCGTAAGATTTATCTCGCGTAAGGCTTATATCGAAATTAACGCGCCTGTACTCTTCAGGCCTTTTAACGCCATAATACGAAAGAATTTTTGAAAACTCGCGCCAGCCTGCGTCGGTATTTGCGTTCCTCAGCAAATTGTACGCCTTTTGACAAATTTCAAGAACGATTTTATGCTCGGCTTCATCATTATGATAAGCGCCGAAATTATAACGCGTTAAAAACTTCTGGGCTTTAAAATCCCAGTGATCGCCTTCGGTCGGACTGATTTTTTGAGACTTTCCACCATGGCCCGGATCGAGAACCACTTTATAAGTTTTATATTTATCGTTTAAAGTAAAAGCGCCCGGTTTAATTTTATTAGTATCTTCTTCTTTTTTTACGGCCGGCTTCGCGGGCGAACCCCACAACCTGGATAAAAAATTATCCTTCATGAACGAAAACCTGCTGGAACCGGCGCGCGCAATACCGCACACGGCAAAGGACAGATAAAGTAAAAACATTATCAATAAAGTTTTTTTAATAAGCCCGGGCTTAAAACTTGAATAAAATTTTTTCATATAATAAAGCGCTCTCTCTTTTTTATTATATTTTTCCGAATATAACTAAAAATAACGCAACCGAATTTTTATTATAAAAATATTCCGGCTGGTTAAAAATTATATCGACACTAAAAATTAAAATAAAAGCTGAAAGTTAATAAATGTAAATATAAAAATGAAGTCTTTATGAACGCCTCTGATATTTACATTACAACCGCTAATTACTCAAGCGCGCACTTAAAAGCGCACTTAAAAGCGCCGATACGATTTTATTTAATTTTAATCCTGAGAGAGAATAGCGGCTTTGCGCTCCATCGGACGAATAACCGATATAACGCGGCCTAAGATAGTTAAGTGGTCAACATAAAACGGCGCTAATTTACGATTGGCCGGCTGGAGCCTTACTCGGCCATTTTCAAGATAAAACCTTTTGAGCGTGGCTTTGTCTTCATCGACGAGCGCGACGACAATATCGCCGTTCGACGCGTAATTTTGCTTTCTGACAAGGACCATATCACCGTCGTCGATCAAATCTTCGATCATGCTCTCGCCTTTTACCCTCAACACAAAAGCCTCGCTGTTTGAGATGAGCGAGCGGGCGACTTTGATGGTTTCGTCGTAGGTTTCATAGGCGAATATAGGATTGCCAGCGGCTATTTCGCCGATAACGGGTACGTCGATAACGTCTTCCGCGCTTTGAGGCGCTGCCGACTTAAATTTCCACTTAGCCGGCCTTATCGATCTTGACTTTTTTGAGTCGCGCAATATCTGGCCTTTCTTTTCAAGCTCGGCAAGATGGTAATGCACAGTCGATGTGGAAGTAACGCCGATATGCTCGCCGATTTCGTGAATGCTCGGCGAGCTGCCTCGATTTTTGAGCTCGGCAATAATAAAATCTAAAATGGCTTTTTGACGAGTTGATAAACAAGTGTCTGTCATAATCAATAACCGCCTTTTTAACGTACTCATTTTATCGAAAATAATTTCGATAATTAATTGTACAAAAAAAACAGGTTATTGTCAATATTTATTTTGACATATTTAAACGTATTTATTTAACCGTATTTTTATTTGCGTTGTTTACCAACTCATAAATGAATCAGCTCATAAATGTAATCAGTTTTCGGCCGTCATATTTAAAAGCGCGGCGGCCGTCACTCTTACAAATTCGGCGCTGAGTTCTATATTTATAAATTCGAATTTATCGGTTACCTGATGGTAATTGGCGTTAGCTTCGAATTCATCCTCTATAAATAAAAAACATGGCACCTGCGCCTTTAAAAACGGTATATGATCGCTGCCCCAGGGACGATACGAAACGGTTATTTTAAGGCGTTTACTTTCGTCGCTCTGCGCGTTCGCCGCTTCGATAAAGTTAGCTATAAAACCTTTATAAGTTTCATAAGTTTCAAACAGCGTGGACAGCGGCGGAGTTTTATCAAAACCGATCATATCGAAATTAACGACGCCAAGCACTTTTGAAATATCGCCGGACGCTTTTAAATCTTTAACGTAAGCCGTGCTTCCTTTTAAACCCACTTCTTCGCCCGCAAAAAGGACGAAGCGGAACTTATTGGCGCCTGATGTTTTCGAAAGTATGTTAGCCGCCTCGAGCACTCCGGCCGAGCCGCTCGCGTTATCGTCGGCGCCAGGCGCTTCGCTCTGCGGACGCGGCGATGTAGAATCGAGATGGCCACAAACAATATATATATTATCGCTGGTATCAAATGATTTCTGCGCGACCACATTGATCTGTTTTTTGCCGCCGTCACTGTATTCATGCATTTTAACTTCAAGACCCATCTTTTTGAATTCAGCGGCCGCCCATTCGGCCGATTTCGTATAGCCTTCACTATAACTGTAGCGTGTTTTAAAGCCTTCTAAAGTTTTAATATAACCGGCGAGACGCTGTGCGTCAACAGTAACGGCAGATGATTTTTGCGTTCTTTTAACCGGCGTAATTTCTATATGTTTCGAATCTATCCTGAGCGGAAGGTTCTGGTCAAATTTTTCGAGTTTAAAATGATTGCTTTCTAACTTGCCAAGCTCGTTAATCACGCGCATCGGCGCCTGAAATATAGTGTAGGCCCCGCTTTCGTAAATAATATTAATTTCGGCCCTATATTCATCGAGCGGCGATTCGCTCCCGCGGCGCATAGCTAAAAATGGCTCACTCAGCTTTTCGACGATATCGAGGTTTTTAACCACCCTAACCGTAAACGGCGCTTTCGGCCTTTCGTTATCCGCACAGGTAATTATAAGTTTATTATCGAGCTGACACCAGCTCAATATTTTATCATCATTTTTGAAACTCGCAAGCTGCCTGGCATCGATATTTTTAATGTCGTATACCAGATATATCTTTTTAACTTCACTCGCTTTTTTTTCGGCGGCTGATAGATGATTAATGCTTACCGTTAAATTAATAAACGCCGCAAAGATCAAGGCGAACATCAAACCAACGCAAAACCCGGTACTAAATACTCTTTTCATTAACACTACCCCTTTAAATTTATTTATTTCTTATGATTATACTAAAAATTAGTGAGCATGTCAACCGCTAATATTCGCTATTCGCTATTCGCTAAATTCGAAATTCCATACAGCTAAGATTTTAATTAGACCGCGACGGGGGAAAAGAAA
>DIVV01000043.1:0-3964 GCA_002423385.1 bacterium UBP16_UBA6123 | reverse complement strand
GCGCGCGGCGCGCGCAGTTTTGTGGCATCGAAGTTTTTCTCTAATTGCCCGTTACAAAGCTCCGGCCTTTCTTTTCTTCCTCTTTCCACCCCTCTTATTCTTTCTCTCTTCCTGCCATAAACTTTTTTCATGCTTTTTGTCAGTTTTGCCAGCGCACACGATGTGCGCGCTGGCGTTGCATTTACGCACCACCGGAACTTTATAATAATGCTCACGGTAAGACTCTAATGTATAACGACTTTTATTGTATCACCGAAAATCATATAAACTTGATAATCTTAAATAATTAAAAAATTCGGTTAACTTAAGACTCTTTTTTTTATTAAGACTCGATTTACATTGGTTATATACCGCGAGCCGTTTACTTAAGTTACATTGGTCCGTTAATGTTACGCAGTCACGCGCGGTACGCGCGCGACTGCAAACAAGCAAGCTGGCAGAAAAATAAATAAAAGGCAAGAAACAAAAACAAAGCGAAATTAAAGCCACGACAGAAAAAGCTATCGATAAACTAAGAAAAAAGCGTCAGGCAATTTGCGGATTGAGGAAGGGTGTAAGGGAGGGAGAAAGGGTTGCTAACCTTTTCTCCCTCCCTTAATTTTTTTATTTTTATTCTATTTATCCGCGCCGTCGCGTTTTTCGACGATAACCAGCGAATACGCCCAGGTGGTATCGCCCGAACCCATAGGCGAATTATTGACTACATACCAGCCGTCGGCAAGATGTTTGTTGATCGAATCGAGATTATCGATTAATTTGCCGTCAGCCCATCCTGTATTAACTATTAACGCTTTTTGTTTTTTTGCCATATTTTCCTCCGTGTTCAAAATTATTTATTCCAAACCGTTTTTCATATATATTTTATTCTCAGCTTATTTTGTAATTATTCCGTTCTAATATATTACTTTATTCTACGCTATTTTATCATTATCCAGTTCTAATAAACTACTTTATAACTTTTTTAACCTGACCGGTCTTATTTTTAAAGCGCCGTTAGATTCGTTGGTAAAATATAAGTTTAATTTATCGAGCCCGGCGGTTGGATTGAATTTAATGATATTAAACCCGTAACCGTTAACCTGTCCGGCGTTAAAAACGGCGGGAGCGGTAATTTCAGCGGCTCCGGCAAGACCGTCGATATTAATCTTTAAAGCGCCCGCGAAATCGAAAACGCCCTTTAAAATAGGCGCCTGGTATGAATAACGCGGCTCAGGTGAGACGCCTTTCGAAGAAAAATAGAGCGTGATTAAAAAATCGTCAAAAGCGGAATCAAAATCCGCCGCTATGCCTGCTCTTTTAATTTCATCCTCCACGTTATCTTTTCCGCTCTTCTTCGATTTAACTAAATTTGCCAGAATCGCCCCGCGCTCGTAAAGATATCTGAAAAATAAATAGCTGAACCCGTAACTTCCACGGTCGAGATATTTAAATTCAACAAGCGAATAGGAATTAGCCGCCGCAAAGAATTCCGACACGCGGCGGGCGAAAAAATTACTTTGATAACCATAACCGGCGACATCTTCAGCCAGCATCGACAATCCTTCATTCACCCAGGTTTCTTCGTAATTATTATTCAGCGAATGCTGGTGCCAGTTTATTAAATGCTGGAATTCGTGCGATATAACATTGAACAGCAGAGTAAAAAAACCATTTTCATCCTTGAATTCCGATTCATCGTCGCGCACCGCTGAAAAAATAATCTCCTTTTCATTCGAATATCTAAACTGCTCGACACCCTGTTCATTATAACGCTTATACTGATTCATCGCGCTGAAATAGCCGAGCGCCGTGCCTTCATTGACTATACGGGTGAATAAAATAAAAATTTTCGAATCGCCGTCAATTCCGGGATTCGGCTCTTCGCCGAATACGCCGGTTATCTTAGAATAAATATCGCTATCGAAACGCGACGCTATTTCGGCGGCGCGCTCTTTTGTAAGCCTGTGATAGCGCGGCGCCATATCTATTTCTTCGAATATATAACAATGCTCGCCGAGCGCGGTTACTTCGGCAGTAACGGTGTGCCATTGATAACTTTTAACGTTAACGACATGAAAACTTTCCAAATCGCCGACTTTAAAAGCGACCGGCGCCCTGACCGGCCCGCCCGCCTTAATGTAATCGGGCGCGCCGTGCTTCGTCAACAGATTATACTCAAGATCGCGCATATTTCTATCGGCTGATATCTGGCCGACCGAATCGGAATAATCAGAGCCACCGCCGCCGCCATGAACGATTCCACCATGCACATCCGCTGCCGGCGGCTGCAAAACCATTTGCGGCTGAGTTATTTGCATAATATCGGCGGCGCCGGGCATGCCGGAAACCTTTGCGGCAAAAGACAATAACGGCGAATGAAACGATTTAAGTGAATATGAACCGGCGGCGCTTTTAGCCGAAACTATAAACGAAAGATCTTCCGCGGTCGCGTTAAAACCTTTTATGGTAAAGCCTTCCACGGCGCCCGCCTGAAACGATATATCGCCGAGCGAATACTTTTCGCCGGCCGCGAGCGCTTCAACTATATTGCCGGTTACCGGCGGCGCTTTTAATACGATTAAACCCGAGCGCAGCGGGAGCCCGTTAATATTATCCATCGCTTTTGCGCCGAAAAACTCGCCGCGTATATCGTAACTTCCAAAAGCATCCGAAAAAAGCGCGTATGAGTCCGGCAGTCCGGTCCGGCCCGAAGCGCTTTCGTTGAAATTAATCGAAAGCATGATATCAACAACGCTGTTTTTCGGGACCATAAGCCGCGGCGAGCCGAAATTAAACTCGATAACACCGCCGCTTAATATATTAGCGCGCCACAGCGAAGCGCCGGCGGACGCCACGGCCGAATCGATCATCGATGCATCGTTAATCGATGGTATCACAAATGAAAATTTATTGACCGTCAACGCTTCCGTGACGGGCGAACCTATTACGAATTTTAAAACGGGCGAGTTATAAGAAGAATATACCTCACAGGTAGCCCCCGCAGAATCGACGGACCGCGAAAAATATACCGCCGTAACCGCTTTGACGGCGTTAAGTTTAACTTCGATAGTTTTGATTACCCCGCCGTCGCCATGACTGGCGTTGAACGCTATAACGGATTCTTCGCCTGGAGCGTAAAAATTATCGATATCAACTTCGACGCTGCCAAGATACCACTTAGCCATAACCGAACGAATTTCGCCGTCACTGTAAAGAGCGCCGAGCTTAATTCGCGTAAAATCATATTTAGCGGATATTTCGACGGTGTCTTCATATTTGGAAGCGGTCAATCCAACCAGCGTTTTCACCGAATAACCGCCGCCGGACGATGAATCTGAACAGCCCGCAAGCGGCAGCGACACTGATAATAATAAAAACATCGCGCCGGCAAGCCATAAATTATTCAACTTTACTTTTATGTTCTGCATTAATTTAGATAACCTCGCGTTAATAAATTTATTCCCTGATTGATTTAATGGAAAATAATCATAATTACAAATCGTTCGGCATTTTATGCCAGCGCACATTTATCGCTGGTCATATGAGCTATTACCAGTAAAACTTCGTTGTCTCTTACTTTTTCAATTTTAAGAACGCTGTCGATGACCCAGCCGTTGCTTATCAATTCATTTATTTTTTCGGACGGGTGCGTAAATATCCGGGCCGTAAGCACCGGTTTATTTATTTCTTCACCCGTCTTCTCGTCATATTCAAAATGATCCCTATATTCCGTATAATACAACGGAATTTCAAAAGCTTTCTGCACAAACGCTTTACTCATTTTTTCGCCTCCGGCTATGTAACGATTCGCCTGTATTTTCGATATTATAACATATTTTTCCACGATTATAAAGATTTCTATATTTTTTCTATATTTTTTGTTTCTTTCATTACTTTATATTACTTACTCAATAAAATCCGCCTTTTCTTTTAAAGTTCAAGCGCTGTATAGACTTTAGGGGACCGCGACGGGGGAAAAGAAAGG
>DIVV01000108.1 GCA_002423385.1 bacterium UBP16_UBA6123 | reverse complement strand
TCGCGGTCTTATAGCGGTCTTATGGCAGTCTTATAATGGTTTTACAAAAAATCTTCCGTTAGATTATAGCTTTTAATTTTGATTCGTTTCGAGATATTTAAAATTATTCCGCCGCAATTTTGCGAGTTATAAATTTTATAATTTGAATCGCGGTATCTATCTAATACCGTTTTATGCGGGTGGTCGAATTTATTTGATGTCGCGCTGGGTATATAAACTCCGCGGGCGTTCGCCGCGCTTATAAATTCTTCGCAGTTAGACGATATCGAGCCGTGGTGGGCCGCTTTAATAAAGTCAAAATTATAGCGGCTTATTTTATTTATGAGTTTTTTTTCGACGGTTTCGGTGATATCGCCGCAGAATAAAATTGCGTGGTTTTTGACTTTTACGGCGGCTACGATCGAGGAATCGTTGCAATTGGCGGGCGTTTCGTTCGGATGTGGATTTTCGGGCGGCCACAATATATCGATGGAAACTTCATCTGCAATAAGTTTACTGCCGGCGTATATAACTTTTTTATTATATACCCGCGATAATAATTTATAAAATTCAGCTTCGCCTTTATCGTAGGGTGAATAATATAAAGTTTTAATTTTAATTTTACGGTTTTTATATAACTTAACGGCGTTGCAGTAATGATCGCTGTGAGCGTGAGTGATTATCAAATATTCAATTTCGCTAATATGCCGATATCTTAAATACGGCGCGAGAACTTTGTTGTACGATGATGCGCTACCGCCGGCGTCGATGATTATCCATTTACCGCCGGTCGTTTTAATAAGTGTGCAATCGCCCTGACCGGCGTCTAAAAAAATCACCTCGGCGCCTTCGAAGTATTTGATCGTTTCTGTCCGAAGAGTTAAAATTATAAACGTGCAGGCCATGATTTTTAGTGCGGTGTGGCCGCTGACGGCAGTCTTTTTTATTGCCAGGGCGTATATAATTGCCACAATTAATAAATACATCGCAAGAGTTTCGATTAAAGTTAACTTATATATGGCAAGATTTCCCATTGGAATCGAAGAAATAAATTCATTGATTTTAAGCGCGGCAAATGCCGTGTGGTAAACTATCGCCGCCGCCGCCCAGGCGAGCGTCGTCGAAATCATTGAAACGGCGGTGAAAACAAGGCAGAGTGCCAGCAGCGTTTCGTATATCCATAAGGTCAGTATATTAGCCGCTATGGAGTTAAGCGGAAAGTAACCGGCTATATAGCAGACTGCCGGGTATGTTGAAATTAGAGCGGCCGCGCTAATTTTACAATACTGCAAAAAAGCGTTTAAATATATTCTTTCTTCGAACGGTTCGATTTTATAGCTGCAAGCGGCTATTATAGCGAACGTCGATACATATGAAAGCCAGAAACCGGGGCTGAAGATAAATTCGGGAAATATGACGATATGCAGAAACATTGCCGCTATAAAAATATTTAAATGGTTTATTTCGCGATCGATACATGAGGCCGCGATATAAACGGCGAAAGAAATATAGGCCCTGGTGACGGCGGCCTGAAATCCGATAATTAAAAAATAAAGGCTGATGATTATAAATAAAACGACAGTTTTAATTTCGGGCCTTATTTTCAAAAAACTAAGTATCGCCGATATGAAAACGATCATTAAAGTAACGTGGCCGCCGCTTACGACCATTATGTGTAAAAGGCCGCTTTCGCAAAAGTCGAAAGCGGCGTCATTGTCGAAATAGATAGAGCTGGCGGTTTCAGACGAGTCGCCAAGCGCGAAAGCTATTAAAAAACCTGAAATATCCGCCGGAAAATAAAGGCTGAATAAATCGACGGCTTTATTTTTGAGGCTGCCGATAATATTATGGCCTTTTTCAATTATATTTATGCTTGTGCCTTCGGTATTTAGCGAATATAAAATTTCCGGTTTTAATGGATTATAATTTGAGTTTAGATAAAGGTTTTTATATTTATGTATTTTTTTAACGCGGCCGGCGGCTTCTATCAAATCGTTTTCAGATATTTGACGCGTGGTTTGCGGTTTGGTTGTAACCTTTTCGCCGGCGGTAATTCCGGCGATATTTATTTTTGTGGAATGGATTTGAGCGGCATTGTTTTCGGTGTTGCGGCTTTTTGATGGAATTTCGCCGGTAATTTTTATAAAAACGCCGCCATTTATTTTTTTATAAATGTTAAGCCGCGCGTCGTAATATTTTTCGACATGTAATAGCGCGCTCGAATAACTTTTGCCGCCGGTAGTTTTATCGTTTTGTTTAAAGCGTTCGACGCGTCCTGTGAGTTTTACGAACGCGTCGTCGCGGAGTTTTTCGTTGATATCCTTCGAGTGGCCGTCAATGATAAGCGCTGCTCTCAGCAGGGCGCATAAAAAAAACGCTAAAAATATTAATAAAAGGCGTTTGTTAAAATTAAAAATGCGGCCGTCTCCCTTTCGGCCTTTATAAACTATATATTTAATTGAGGTTAAAGCGGCTATTGTAATTATGGCGCAGGCGGCTGCGCGCCATGGGGTAAATAGAGGCGCGCATATAACGCCGGCGGTATAAAAAAACAATAATATCAGAAGTTTATAATTTATCTTTATATGATTCATAGCGTTTATTGAAATGTCAGGCGGCTATCGCGGCTTTTACTTTTTGTTCGATTTTATCTCTCAGCGGTCCGGCGTCTTTTATCAGTAACCTTATATTATCTTTGCCCTGGCCTATTTTTTCGTTATCCATGCTATACCAGGTGCCGTTTTTTTCGAGGATGCCTCGCTCGACGGCTAAATTAATAAGATCGCTTTCGTAGGATATGCCGTCGTTAAACAGGAGTTCCAGTTCGGTTTGTTTGAAAGGCATCGCGCATTTATTCTTGATTATTTTAGCGCGTATTTTAATTCCGACGGGGCTGTCGCCGTTTTTAAGCGTTTCGATTTTGCGCACCTCCATTCTCACCGATGAAAAGAATTTCAGAGCGCGGCCGCCCGGTGTAGTTTCGCTTCCGCCGAACATGCTTCCGATTTTATCGCGGAGCTGATTGATAAATATAACGCTGCATGAATTATTAGCCGTAAGCGATGTCAGCCGGCGCAGGGCCGAGGCCATAAGGCGCGCGTGGAGGCCGACCTGCATTTCGCCGCTGTTGGCTTCTATTTCGGCCCGGGGCACGATGGCGGCTACCGAATCGATAACCACCAAACTCACCGCGCCGCTTTTAACTAATTCGTTGCATATATCGAAGCATTCTTCGCCGGATGCGGGTTGAGAAATTAATAATTTTGACAGATCGACGCCTATTTTTTTAGCGTAGTTGACGTCGAGGGCGTGTTCGGCGTCTATAAAAGCGGCGAGTTTGCCGTTTTTTTGAAAATTAGCGATGATATTAAGTGTCAGAGTGGTCTTGCCGCTGGATTCCGGCCCGTATAATTCGATTATTCTTCCGGCGGGGAGGCCGCCTATTCCAAGAGCTCCGTCTAAAGAAAGAATGCCGGTGGATATAGGCTCGTATATGCTGCTTTCGTCGGGCGCCTGGCCTTCGTTAAAGCTGAATATGCTTCCCTGTCCGAATTTTTTTAAAATCTGCTGTTTGATAATATTGATTTCGCTATTTTTATTTTCAGCGGCGGTAATAACGCCTTTAGAATCATTGATTTTCGCGTTATCTCCTTTAGGGCTATCGTTTTTTGTATTATCATTTTTCGCATTATCGCTTTTAAGGTTGTCATTTTTTTTACTTTCGGTCGGGTTGTTGTCATTTTTTATGCTAACGGCCGAGCTGTTATCATTTTTCGAATTTTTTAATTTTTCAACGCTCATTTTTACTCCTTTTATTATAAAAAATATAAGTGTGTTTATAAAAAATATTTTAGACGGCAAAGATATAAATGAGTCCATTCCAAATAGTCGATTTTTTGAATTTAGGCAACGATTTTTCAATAGTTTTCAGGCATATTTTGGCTATTTTTTGACTTTCTGGAGCGGACTCATAAATGCAAAAATATAATAAATTTAAAATATTAGTATATTACAAAATACTTATTTACTTTACGCATTCTTTTTATACCTATGCCTTCGATTCCGTTCAGCGCTTTAAACGATTCGATGCGTCCGCCGTTATTTTGTCTGAACTCTATTATTTTTTCACCAACCTTTCGCCCCAGGCCCTTAATATTTTTAAAATCTTCGAGCGAAGCGGCGTTGATATCTATTTTATAAACGTTTCCGGCTCCGGTTTCTTCAGCCATATCAATGTAGTCATCGCAATCCGGCGAAGGGTCGTTCGAAACGAATATTTTATCTTTGATCGATTCGTAAAATTTTTCGCCGATTCCCGTTATATTTTTGATTTCGCATTTAGTTTTAAAGCCTTCGTTTTTTTTACGGTATTCGATTATTCTTTTAGCGATTGCGGCTCCTACCCTGGGAAGCGCAATTAATTCAGCCTCGCCGCACGCATTTAGATCGATAGGAAAATTAACGAATTCAGGAATTGTTTCATCCTGCGAGCCTGACGCCCACTCGGAATATCCCGAGCAAAGGTTTATAAAAAATCCGAAAAAAAGGATTCCGGCTACTATATAAGCCGCGCGAAGATCTTCTTTTGAAAAATTGAATATCGCCATTTTACCGCCTCCTTATTGTTTATCAGTCACTGACCGGGTTTATGGTTTATGAAATATTTGAATTTTTTAATATCTATAAAATATGGTAATGACCGATTTATCTTTTTATAAACAACTTTCGTGCCGTAAATTTTAATTCCAAAACTATTGCAAATGCTGGATTTATATTTATTCAAATATCAATTTGAGACAAATGAAAAAAAGCCCGTTTTTAGACGGACTTTTTAAGATCAAATTTTTAAAAGTATGGTTTATTATTGTTTTATGATATGTCTGATAATATGTTTTTTAAATAAAAATGCCTGTATGAGAAGGAATTTTAGAT
Source organism: bacterium UBP16_UBA6123 (assembly GCA_002423385.1). Classification (GTDB taxonomy): domain Bacteria; phylum Muiribacteriota; class UBA9980; order UBA9980; family UBA9980; genus UBA9980. The sequence goes on along the minus strand of DIVV01000108.1, from coordinate 5,277 downwards.
TAAATCGAATTAAATTAATAAATTACATCGACATAAATTTAAAGACCTGTATCGCGCTGAAATTATGGTCGCAAATTGAGACGGTTTTTTATGGCTGCGCTCCCACGTTTTTAAGCATCGTTATTATTTCGCTATATTCTTTAAATCTTAGATCGGCGAGTTTAAAAGCGGTATTGCCGCTTTTATCTTTGAGATTGACTCCCGCGCCTTTTTCAATGAGAAGTTTAACTATATCTACGAAACCGTGGTAAGCCGCGCGCATAAGCGCGGTAGCGCCGTTATGGTCTTTAATATTGATTCCTTCGCCTCTTTCGATAAGCGCTTCGACTAGCTGCAGATTGGCTCTTAAAACGGCTATCATTAAAGGAGTATTGCCGTCGTTATCTTTGTCGCTCACATTTGCGCCTTTATTTAAAAGCGCTTTTACCGTATCTACGTGGCTGCTGTCAACGGCGTACATGAGCGCGCTGCTTCCTTTTTTATCTTTGATATCGATAGCCGGATTTTTTTCGAGCAGCATTTCTACTATCTGGACAAATCCTTTCGAAGCGGCCCACATTAAGGCGGTAGCGTCGCCGTTATTGGTTATTTCGCAATTGGCGCCGCGCTCCAATAAAAGGCTGACCGCATTGGTGTGCCCGGCGGATGCGGCTACCATGAGCGCGGTCCAGCCTTCGGCGTCCTGCATATTTAATTTTGCGCCTTTTAAAATAAGTAATTCGAGGATATCGACATCGCCCGTATTAGCGGCGTAAAGTATGAGCGGCACGCCGCGTTCGTCTTTTATGCTGACATCTTCCATTTTATCTAAAAGCGCGCGTACCACGTCGGTATTGCTTTCGTTAATGGCTTCTACCATGCTGGTTATTATATTATCTCCGGTTTCGATGCTCATTTTATAGCGCTCCTGTATTAGTAAAATAAATTAAAAATTAAAAATTGTTAAATTGTTAAATTGCTTATAGTTAGTGAATAAGAGTGACGGATAAATTATCCCGCACGCGTTATACCCGGGCGTTTAAATTAATTTTTCCGCGCGGTAGCCTTTTTCGGTTTTTATTATTTTAGCGGCCGGCATCGCGTGGTCGTGTTCGAAAATGGCCACTGCGTCTTTTTTTATCATTTCATCGAATATTTCTTTTTTTTCTTCGATGATAGTCAGTGGAAAAAGGTCGTAGCCCATAATAAAGGGTATCGGAACATGCGACGCGGTCGGGGCGAGATCGCTCAGATAATAAGCGGACTTTCCTTCCGATTCGATTATTACGGCCTGCATGGCCTTTGTGTGTCCGTTGAATGGCCTGAGCGATATGCCCTCGAAAAGTTCGTTAACTGGGCCGTCTAAAAGTTTAAGGCGCGGCGAATTAATAATAGGAGCGAGGTTGTCTTTAATAAAAGACGCCCTGTCGCGTTCGCTCGGGTTGATCCCGGCGTCATAATGCTCTTTTTGCAAATAAATATCGGCGTTATTAAATAAAAGTTTCGATTCGCCGTTTTGATAGGCGGTAAAGCCGCCGCAGTGGTCGAAATGCAGATGGGTTATTATAATATCGGTTATTTCATCGGCCGTGACGCCAAGTTTAGTAAGCCCGTCGAGGATAAGGCGTCCTTTATTGTCCACGCCGTAAATGCCGCTGTATTTTTCGTCGAATTTATCGCCGATCCCGGCGTCTATTAAAATTTTACGTCTGCCGCAGCCGGTTATGAGCGTCGCGTTGAGGCCGAGAGTTATTCTATTTAATTCGTCGGCTGGATTGGTTTTATTCCACATGGTTTTAGGTATGACTCCGAACATTGCCCCGCCGTCGAGGCGAAAAGTGCCGCAGTCGATTATATTTATTTCAAATTTTCCGATTTGTAATTTCACCGTTAACACCCTTCCTATGAATTATATGAATTTTAAATCAATCGTTATTAAGCTGTCCTGATATTAACTCAGTCATTAATTATCGATAACTGAGTTTTTTCATTATATCATAATAATCATAAATTTAAAACTTTAAAAAAAGAAAAATTTAAGAAAACTTAAAGAAAATATAAGAGATAAGCAGCGGGATAATTCGCTGCCGAATTAAAAATATTTACTGAATGAATGAGTCCATTCCAAATAGTCGATTTTTTGAATTTAGGCAACGATTTTTCAATAGTTTTCAGGCATATTTTTGCCATTTTTTGACTTTCTGGAGCGGACTCATGAATTGTAGAAAATTGTTCTGGTAAAATTTTATATTTTAATTAATACGGCGTGTTCTTTGAAGACGGCAAGGCCCGAATTAAATTTGCGCGCGGCGGCGAGGCAGCAAAATCCGCATATAAATAAGGTGGCCGGAGCGCCTATATGATTTGAAAGAAATCCTGCCGTAAGGCTTCCGAAAGGAGCCATGCCGATTAAAGCCATGGTGTATATGCTCATAACGCGCCCGCGCTTGTCGTCGTCGGAAAGCGTTTGCAGCAAAGTGTTACATGATGCCATGCACGAAACCATTCCGATGCCGGTTATAAACATAAATAATAACGATAAAGTAAAAGAGCGCGAAACGGAAAAGAGTATAAGGCCTATTCCGAGAACTCCGGCGTTGCGGGCCGCCACTCGCTCCAGGCCGGCCGCGGATTTGCGCGAAGCTATATAAGAAATTCCCGCGAGCGCGCCGAGGCCGACTGCGCCCATAAGATAGCCGAGCATATCCGCGGAGCCTTTTAAAATATCGCGCACAAAAACGGGCATTAATATATTATATGAAATAGCCATGAAACTAACTGTTCCGACGAGTTTTATTATCATCCATACAGGCGTAAATTCACGGGCGTATTTAAAACCTTCTTTAATATTGGCGATTACGCCGGAATTTTTATTGATTATTTCGCGCGGCTTTATTTTCATCAGTAAAAGCGATGTTATTACGGCGACGTAGCTTAAAGCGTTTAATAAAAAACATGGAGTCTCGCCGAACCAGTTAACTGTTAAACCAGCCACGGCAGGACCTATCAGCCGCGCCGAGTTGAAAATGGCTGAATTCAGCGCTATAGCGTTGGAAAGGTCTTCTTTATTATCGAGCATATCGGCCACAAATGCCTGCCGGATGGGTGCGTCGTATGAATTGATGACGCCGAGGGTGAAGGCGAGAAGGATAGCCCGCCACACCTCGCCGTTATATTTATATACGGCATAGGTAAGTGAAAAAGCCTGTATCATGGCGCATGTTTGCGTAAGAAGAAGGAGTTTTCGCCGGTCGAATCTGTCGGCTAAAACGCCGGAAACCGGGGTGAGAAAAAAAGACGGCAGATATCCCATAAAGCCCGTAAAACCGAGTAAAAACGAAGAGCCGGTTATACGGTAAACGTACCAGCTTAAAGCTACCTGCTGCATCCAGGTGCCTATGAGCGAAACGCCGTGGCCGAAGAAGAAAAGCCTGTAATTACGGTTTTTAAACGCTCGAAAAATGTTGGCGAAAAAACATTTCAACCGGTATATTAAATATTGCATATTATTGTTATCAGCTTTCAGGCGTTATTTCTTCAGGCGCGTACGGAATAAAATAAGAAATGCCGACATATCCGGCGAGGAAACCGCCGAGATGCGCGGGCCACGATACGTGAGAGCGGATGCCCAGCACGAGCGCCATGAAAATCTGTCCGAATATCCACAGGCCTATATAATAAATGGCCGGTATTTTAAAAGGATAGAAAAAAATCACCTGGTAAAATTTAGCGCCCGGAAAAAGCCGCATATAAGCTCCCATTATGCCGGCGACGGCGCCCGAGGCTCCGACTAAAGGAATTTTGAATCCGTAGTAAAAAAACATATGGGCGAAAGCCCCTATTATGCCTGTGAAAAGGTAAAAAGCCAAAAAATTCGTTTCTCGGTCGATGGGTTCTTTGCGATCGTAAAATATATCGCATACGTTATCGCCGAATACCCATAAAAAATACATATTGACGGCAAAGTGCATAAAACTCGCGTGTACGAACTGGTAGCTGAACAAATTAAGAAGCCATTTAAATGAAAAAAATTCGTCAGGAATTAATCCGAGTGTATAATAAAAATTGTTTAAAACTTCGAGAGCTCTTGTGGATGAGGCGTTCGCGAAAAGATTGCTTGCTCCCGATGCGGCGGAGATGAGCTTGAAGGTTAGCGCGAAAACTAAAGTGTTGGCGGTTATTATAAGAACGAGAACCAGCGGAAAATAATATCGCGGATTATAAACTTCGAGCGGAAGGTTTGAAAACAGGCAAAAAAGATAACTGGAAGCCGATATCGATTCGTGTTCGTCGGCGTATTCATAGTTGATGCTTTTATAATGCGCGAGCGCCTTTTTTTCTTCGGCCGCCGTGAAAACCGCTGAATTTGAGGGCGAATAAACTGAAGCGGCGCCGTAATTTGAGCGAGGCTGAGTATTGGCGGTCGGAGTTGAAGATAATTTTGGGGAATAAGCCGCGCTGGCGCGTGTTTGCCTGCCATCTGAAACGCCGGTTGATTCGTTCGATGAAGCGCCGGCCGCGCCATCGTCTTTTACGGTCCGTGCTGGCGGCTGCATATAAGTGGTTGCTACTATGGTTTTAGGCCGCAGCGCCGAAGGCTGCCTGAAAGCAGCCCCGCTTAATATTCGCTTCACTTTAAGCAATTCTTCGTTTTTAAGAAATGTGGCAAGGCATGAGCGGCAGAAGTAAAGCTCGTAGGTCAGCTCTCCTTTGCGGGCGCTGATTTTATCCATATTAACGGAGCATGAGGGGCATATGAAATCGGAATCGTCGGATGGAAGGCGGGAAAGTATAGTTTCGGCGTCGAGGGAGCCGGCGAGGATTTTTTTCATTTCGCCGCGGTCGTAATAAACGCCTTTGCATTGAGGGCAGACATCGATAATAACGTCTTTAACCGTTATTTTATCCATTATTACGCTATCGCGGCAGTAAGGGCAGATTCTAGCTTTCATTTTAATAATCCTTCGAGGCGTATGGAATTTTAAATGATTATGGCGTATCCGCGCGCTGAACGCAAAAAAAAATTAGAGCGGCCCGTCGCATGCGGACATCAGGACATTAGTAAAAAACGCCCTTAATCTTAAAGAGTAAGAGCGTTAATTGTTTTTTATAATTTAATAGCGAAGGAGGGACTCGAACCCACGACAACACGGTTATGAACCGTGTGCTCTAACCACCTGAGCTACTTCGCCTCGAATTATAGCTAAAAGCTCGAGCTAACATATGTTTTCCCGAGCTTATAACATTAATAGCGGGAGCAGGATTTGAACCTGCGGCCTTCGGGTTATGAGCCCGACG
>DIVV01000197.1 GCA_002423385.1 bacterium UBP16_UBA6123 | reverse complement strand
GCACCGTCGTTATGATCGGCGGCGGCCTGGGCATCGCGCCTCTTTATCCGCAGGCCCGCGCCTTCAAAGAAGCCGGCAATCATGTAATTTCAATAATCGGCGCTCGCACCGATTCGCTTTTAATTCTAAAAGACAAAATGACATCGGTAAGCGATGAAATTTATTACGCCACAAACGACGGCTCCATCGGCATTAAAGGAATCGTCACCGACGTGCTTAAAGAACTTATCGCAAAAGGCGTTAAAATCGATCACGTAGTCGGAATAGGCCCGTTAGTTATGATGCGCGCGATACAGGGCGTCACTAAAGAAAACGGCATAGACTATACGGCGAGCCTTAATACTATAATGGTTGACGGCACCGGCATGTGCGGCGCCTGCCGGGCGACGGTCGGCGGCAAAACCGTTTTTCCATGCGTTGAAGGGCCGGATGTCAGCGGCAATCTCGTCGATTTCGACGAACTGCTTTTAAGAAATAAAAGATTCGAAAAAGAAGAAAAAGACTCATTAGACCGCTACGAACACAAAGACGGGCAGGCCGCGCCTCATAGCGATAACTGCGTCCATAGCTATGTTAAGGAATTAGGCGAAAAAATCGCCGCGGAAAAACATAATGAAAACGAAATCTCGGACGAAAGCGTCAAAGCCTCTACAGGCGTCGTTTCTAAATCAAGTAAAAAAATACCCATGCCGGAGCAGGAAGCCAATGTCCGCAATAAAAACTTCAGCGAAGTCGCGCTCGGCTATAGCGAGCAGGACGCCATTACCGAAGCCGCACGCTGCCTCAACTGCCGCAAACCCGCATGCGTGGCCGGCTGCCCGGTCGGAATAAACATTCCCGAATTTATTAAATTAATTGGAAATAAAAAATTTATGGAAGCCGCCGAATCAATTAAAAAATATAACAGCCTTCCAGCCGTATGCGGTCGCGTGTGCCCGCAGGAAACGCAATGCGAAGAAAAATGCATCGTCGGCAAAAAGAACGAACCCGTAGCCATAGGCCGCCTCGAACGCTTTATAGCCGACTGGGAGCGCGAAAACGTAAAAGAAATGAAAATACCCAATATAACTCCGAACGGTAAACGCGTCGCGGTTATCGGTTCGGGCCCCGCCGGGCTCACCTGCGCGGGCGAATTAGCTAAAATGGGATATCAGGTGACAATATTCGAAGCCTTTCATGTGGCCGGCGGCGTTTTAATGTACGGCATACCCGAATTCCGCCTGCCAAAAGCCATAGTGCAAAAGGAAATCGATTATATAAAAGCGCTCGGCGTAAAGATAGAATTCAACATTCTCGCCGGCCGCACTCTTAAATTCGAAGATTTCATCAAAGACGGATTTGCCGCGATATTCGTAGCCACCGGCGCCGGCGCCCCGCAATTTATGAACATAGCCGGCGAAAACGCCAACGGCGTGTATTCTTCGAATGAATTTCTGACTCGCGTTAATTTAATGCGTTCATATATGTTCCCGTATTTCGATACGCCTATATTCTCAGGCAAAAAAATCGCAGTGGTAGGCGGAGGCAATACCGCAATGGATTCCGCACGAACGGCTAAAAGGCTTCCAGGCAGCGAAAAAGTGTATATAATATACCGGCGCTCATTCGAAGAAATGCCGGCGCGCCTCGAAGAACGCTACCACGCGCAGGAAGAAGGCGTCGAATTCGTGATGCTCACCAATCCCGTCGAAGTGATTAAAAACGAACGTGGCTGCGTCAGCGGCGTTAAATGCATTAAAATGGAGCTCGGCGAACCCGACGCGTCCGGCCGCCGCAAACCCGTTCCGATGCCCGGCTCCGAATATGTCATCGACTGCGATACCTTTATAGTGGCTATCGGCACGAGCGCAAACCCGATAATCAGAGAAGCCTCGCCCCCCGAAATTCATGTTAGTAAATGGGGCAATATCATAGCCGATCCCGAAACCTGCCAGACTTCGATTCCTTACGTTTTCGCCGGCGGCGATATAGTTATCGGCTCGGCAACGGTAATCGAAGCCATGGGCGCGGGCAAACGGGCCGCGCGGGGCATCGACGAGTTCGTAAAATCAAATGATAAAAAATAACTAAATTGTAAACAAAAACTGTTTCATAGCCCCCGAACCAGAGTAAAGAAATATAATACGTAATATAATTATGCGGAAGCGGTTAATATATTTGAAACCGCGCTTCCTAAAAAAAACGGCATCCGTTAATCAGGACGCCGTTTTTTTTTTTTATTCTGTTCTGTTCTGTTCTGTTTTGTTTTTTATTTTATTTCTCTCATTTAAATTGGAATAGTTTTATAAATTCATACCGTTACTCGGCGATTCTGGCGATACCCATCGATCTTTCGAGTTTAGCGAAGGCGACCGCGTAATCGTGCAGCGACTGGTAGTAATTGGTTTTAGCTTGAGTGAGAGCCAACTGCGCATCCATTATTTCAAGATTGGTATTCAGGCCGTTATCGTAGGAAACCTGTGCTATAGCGAGAGCTTCTTTAGCCTGTTCAACGTTTTTTTCCGAAGCGGTGATAAGTTCGTCCGCCTGTGTAAGCTCCTGATGCGCTATTTTAACGTCGAGTTTAACGTTTTCAATCAACTGCTCAAAATCGAGTTTCTTTTGATCATAAGTAGTAACTGCGTTTTCGATGGCATGCTTTGTTTCGCGGCCGTCAAAAATAGGCACCTGAGCGATTAAATTCATATTCCAGGTTTCATTGAATTTTTCAACGGGATGCGATTTACCTTTAGCCTGATCGTAAGTTCCGCTGAGTGCAACGGTAGGTTTATTACCGGCGCGCGCGAGTTTCATATTCGTATCGGCCGCTTCGAGAGCCGCTTTCGCCGATTTGATATCGTCGCGGGTACCTATGGCGGTAGTAAGCGCGCTTTCAAGTTCTATAAGAGGAAGATGAGATTTTTTAAGCTCACCCGCAATTTCGACGTCTTCAAATATTGGACGCGCGAGTATATTGTTAAAAGCGTTTTTAGCTATGGCAAGTCCGTGAACCGATTTTATAAGATTGGGCTTGGTGTTGGCTTCCTGAACTTCAACGCGCAATAGATCGAATTTTGAAGCGGTTCCGGCATTATAACGGTTTTTAACGGTCTGCACGTGCGTGGCAATTAATTCAACCGATTCTTGAGTTACTTTAACGAATTCACGCGCGAGAAGAAGATCATAAAATCCTTTTTTAACCATATAAACAAGGTTAACGCGGGCCGAATCTACGGCGAAAATCGCCGATTCTTTATATTTTTCAGCCATAAGACTGCCGTATTCGACGCGTTTTGAAGTGTAAAGCGCCTGTGAATACTTAATTTGATGGTCCTGCATAATTTTATCGGCCATAGTAACGCTCATAGGCCCGAGCTCCATAACCGTCGCCTGGTCCATACGGGTCAAAATGCCCTGATAAGATAACTGCGGATCGTATTTAGCTTTAGCCTCTCTGATTTTTATATCCGCGAGCTTTATTCCTTTTTCGGCCGACTTGAGATTACGGTTATTTTCGAGCGCAAAATTTATGCTGTTAACTAAATCAAGACTTTCGGAAAGTTTAACCGGTATGACGGCCGTTTGTGTTCCTGCAGCTACGGGCAATACGGCCGGTGCGGCAGGAGCCAGAATTTCAGCTTTAACCGCCGAAACCGTTTCTAAAGGTTTAATCTCAACCGGACTTATAGAAGTCTGCGTTTTAACTTCCGAAACCGCTTTTTTACCTGACGATTTTTTGGATTCTTTTCTGGCGGTACGTTTCTTTGAATTATGCGAGGAAACTTCTTTTTTTTCAGCCGGACACGCTTCATTTTTTACTTCAACTGACTCTGCGCCCGGATTCTTATAATTCAATTTAATTTTCATCTGTTCAATCGCCTCTTTATTAAACGCTGAAGCGTATTGCGGACAGACGCTCATAGAAATGACAAATACCATAACAACGACACCCGCGTAGAATTTCCGATTTTTTTCAAAATAAGTACTCATAAATCTCCCCTTTTTATAGATTAAATTTTAAATTTCGTATAATCCGGTAAAACTGGCCATAGCATTAGAAAAAATACTCGCCGACTTTGAAAACAACTATAACATAGAACGATATATAAGATTATGATAATAAATCTCAATTGCCTTGATTATCGACAAAAAAATATTAATATTAATGGCTTTTTCTTAAATCATGTCGGAAAAGCTTTTTTAGTAATTTTTTTTTGAAGGGAGGGAGAANNGACGCTTTATTGTTAGTTTATCGATGGCTTATAAATAAAAGATTATCGGCTTTACTTTCAATTTATAAAATGGTATATTTATCGTAGTATTATGGCATATAGCGTATAAATAAAAAAGGAGAGTTTATATGAGTGGCAAATATTTTTCAGTTTCTAAAAAAGCGGTCGTCACATATCCAAAAAAAAAATTTACGGCCGTTGTTTTATCCGCCTTTATAATCGCTTGCGTTTTGGTTTTTACTCCCGGCCTTTTTTTTGATTTAGTGATCCCGCCGGCCGCTGCGGATAACGCCGATTCTAAATCAGCCGTCAGAGAAGAATCTTCCTCAGCCGAAAACAAAGCCGCAGCGACTAAATTCGCCATCCCTCGAAACGATTTAAACGGCCTTAAAAATTTCGCCAGAATCTCGGATGTTTTATATCGAGGCGAGCAGCCTACCGTCGAAGGGTTTCGTGAACTGAAAAAAATGGGCGTCAAAACGATACTCAGTCTCAGGGCTTTCCATTCCGACCGTTCCGCGTTAAAAGGGCTTGGCATGTATTATAAAAGAATGGGAATTTATACCTGGGATTTCAAAGACGATTATGTCGTCAATTTTTTAAAGCTGGTCACTAATCCCAAATATCAGCCGGTATTTCTTCACTGTCAGCACGGGGCCGACCGTACCGGCACGCTGTGCGCCATATACAGATGCGCCGTCGAAGGCTGGAAAATGGATGATGCCATAAAAGAAATGCATAACTTCGGCTTTCATAAAATCTGGTCTAATCTCAAAAAATATTTATACTCGATAGAGCCGTCAAAAATAATGACGGAAGTTCAAAAAGCCTCTACCGTAGAAGCCGAACTCGTTAAATAAACGCGCCGCGGAGTTTATTGAAAATAATTCTTTTTTTCGATTTGCAGCCGTCTCCAGGATATTATCACAAAAATTTGACATTTGCAGGCCGTCTCTATTGACTAATAATAAAAAATATTGTATAATTATCAAATCAATATTTTTTATTTATTTTTACGGAGTGTGAAAGCATGCGTATCGACAGAGCTTTATTAATCAAAAGTATATTTATCATTAGTATATTATTTATAACTAATACTTGTTCTTCCGCGGCTTACGCCCAATGGGGAACAAAACCCGTCCTTGTGGTTTTATACGGCGCGGACGATTATCACAGTCAGTTTTATATAAAAGCCCTCTCAGACGCCGGAATAAAGTACGATATGTGGGACATGCGTTCCGAAGGAACGGCTACGATCGCTAAATTTATAAATTACAGGCGCGGAGCAATAGTAAGAATCGTCAACAGTCGTTACGAAAACGAATCACGGTTAACGCTCAACGAAGTCAGCGATATCATGGATTTTATGGGCGAAGGCGGTTCGCTGCTTCTAATCGGCCAGAATATGGGGGAAGAATTTTATAATTCGCCCATGATGAGTTATCTCAAAATAGACATACAAAATAAAAACGCCGCGGCTAAACAGCTTCACGGCGTTAATAACGACTTTATAACATCCGGCCTCACGCTTTCGACTGGCGGCGACGGCGACGGGCAGGCCGTTTCTTCATGCGATGTTATAATACCTTACGACAATGTAGAACCGCTCCTTTATTACGACGCGGCTAAAACCATGGCGGCCGCGATGAAAATCCAGACCTGCGCATTCCGGGCCGCATACTATGGTTTCGGCCTTGAAATCATCGACGGGGCAAGCGCCCGGGCAAATCTTCTTTACAGAACTCTCGACTGGCTTCAGGGCAATACCATGGCTGTCGGCGTCGAAGCCCCGAGTTTTTCATTGAAAATGCTCGACGGCGCCTCGACGTCTTTTATAAACGAAGCCGCTATCGTAGCTAAAGGTAAAATCTGCGTCCTGGAATTTTTCGCCACCTGGTGCTCGTCATGCTCCGAATTAAGGCCGCGCCTCGCCGAAATATATTCAAAATATAACAAAGATATTGAAATCATAGCCGTTTCATATAACGAAAAAGCCGAAACAGTAAATAAATATCTTCAGGCCCATCCCGAGGTAAGCTGGAAAGTCTATATCGACGAAACCGGCCACGGACTTCAAAAATACGGAGTAAAAGGCATACCCGCGATTTTTATAATCGACGGAATCGAGCGGCGCGTGCGCTATATCGGCGCTAATGAAAGCGCGGAAACCATAAGCGCCGAAATTGAAAAGTTAATAAAGTCGAAAGAAGAAAAAAGTAAATTCGATAAATTGAATATGCCTTACGGCGGATAATTATTAATTAACATAGGAGAAATTTCAGATATGAACGAAGATTTAATAAAAACATTCCTCGCCGCGAGAGTTTTTGCCCTGGTAGGCGCGAGCGACAATCCCGAAAAATACGGAAATATAATACTTAAAAATCTAACGGCTAAAGGATACAGCGTCCTGCCGGTAAATCCCTCAAAAGATTCCATCGATGGAATCGCCTGCTATGCCGATATAGCTTCTCTTCCACAGCACGTTAAATTTTTGAATTTTGTAATTCCGCCTCAAAAAGCCATGAAAATGATGCAGTCCGTAAAAGACGGAGGCATCGAGATAGTATGGTTCCAGCCCGGAGCGTATAACGATGAATTAATCGAAGAGTGCCGGCGGCTTAATATCAAAACTATCCATGACGGCGCGTGCATAATGGTCTGCGCCGCGTCTGGATGTTAAGCCGCGCTTTTTAAAAAAAACATATATGCGCGCGGCCGCTTATTTATTCCATTTTGTTCTATATTGATTTATATTATTTTATCAATTTTATTTAACGTGTAAAACTTCTTCTTCGAGCATTACGCCGAATTTTTCGAGCACCTTCGATTTAAGGGCGGCCGCGAGTCTTAATACTTCAGCGCAGCTGGCCCCGCCCGGATTTATTATAAAATTAGCGTGTTTCGAATATACTTCCGCGCATCCGTACTTCATGTCTTTAGCGCCCGCGAGCTCTAAAAAATAGCCGGCGGCGATTCTTCGCGCATTAGGCGTCACGGGCGTAACGTTTTTAAAATATGAACCCGCGCATCCAATATATTCCGGGGGATGTTTAAGATGACGCTCGGTAATTATTTTATCAACTTCTGATTTAACGGCTTTTTCCTCGCCGCGCCTCAGCCTGATAACTGCCGAAAGAAGAAGGTCTTTAGTAGTTTTAAGGCGGCTGGCGCGGTAGTTAAAGTTAAAAAAATCGCGTTCCACGCAGCATACAGCGCTTGCGGCGTCAATTAATTTTGCCATCACGACTAAATCGCCTACGCCTTTACCGTACGCGCCGGCATTTCCATAAACCGCGCCTCCGAAAGTTCCCGGAATGCCAGCCAGAAATTCACAGCCGGTAAGGGCGTTATCGCAGGCAAAATTAACTACTTCGGATAATTTAGTGCCGGAGCCTATGAGCAGAAAAACTGATTTTTCGAGTTCTTCGCGTGAAATTGCGGGTATTAGATAATCGAAATTCTGCGGATCTAAAACGGTAATATTTTTATAGCGGTTTTTAATGACGATTCCGGCAATCCCTTTATCATCGATTAAAAGATTGGAACCGCCGCCAAGAATAAAGTAAGGTATGCCTGAAGCGCGCGCGCCCGATACAGCCTGAATCAAGCCTTCGGGGCTGCTAACCTCTATATAGGCGTCGGCGCGGCCGCCGATCATAAAGGTAGTATGCTCGCGCATGTCGGCGCCATAAATAATTTTAGAGTCATCCGACAAAATTAAAGATTCGCCGTTTTTAATTAATTGGCTGTAATCGGCCCGCCCGGGCGCGGCCGAAGTAGTAATAGTCGAAGTAGTAGTCATAACCGCCGTTCTCTGCATTTTTTTCTCCCGTTATATTAATTTTTATTCAATCAATTTTATGCTTATATCGTTTTTGGTTTTTTTAAAAGTAACAATATATCATTATATCGAAAAAATAATTAAATAATTAATATGACGGGATTATATTTATTGAAAGTATTCTATCACAATTACTTATAATTTTCTATTATTAGAACATTTTATTTTTATTTTTTTAAAAATTCAAAAAAAATACTTGACAAATTTAGAATCATGTTGTATAATTAGTACTGTCATTATGTGACGCTAACGTTCCGGAATAGCTCAATGGTAGAGCATTCGGCTGTTAACCGACAGGCTGTAGGTTCGAATCCTACTTCCGGAGCCTCAAGAACCCTCGACTTTCAAAAGATTGTCGGGGGTTTTTCTTTTGCCCTGTGTGAGTGCCGTTATTACACAATAAAAAAGCTAAAGAAACAACAATAAAAATGTTACATTAATGAGCCATCTGATTTTACCATCTTCGGTAGCGACCATTTATTTGCTTATAAATTAAATAAACGTTGTAATTTACAACACATCTTCTTCATTAATATCGTCGTAAAATCCAACAATTATATAACCGCACGATTAAATCAATGTCGCGAAGCTGAACGGCATCATCAAAAACCTTATTAAATGGATGTTTAAATAAACGAAAGTTATTATTTTAACGGCACGACTAATGCTAACCAATTAACGGCATAATTAACCTTTTTCTTTATTGATACAGCGTCTTTGACTTAAAATGCATCTTGATTTCTTTCATTGATACAAAGAGTACCTTAAGCCATATATTTTAACGGCTTCGTTTTATAATTCTCAATTCCACACGGCGAAGCCATCTTAACCGACAACGCTCCGGCGATAACGCCTGACAAAAATAAAAACAGCGGGGTGTGATTATGAAGAAAGAAAAAATATTAAACCGTTATAGACTGCATTATTTTACCGTGCTAATTTGCGTAATATTTTTATTCTCCGGCTGCGGCGGCAGCGATGATGGCGGCGGTTCAATACTTATGAGCTCCGTCGGCCAGAGCGGCGCGGATATAGCGGGCACTTCCGCCCAGGCTGGCGGCTCATTCCAGGCACCGGCCAAACCCGGCCAACCCCAAAACAACAATCCCGCCAAAAACTCCGATAAAAACACTATATTTTTAAGTAAAACCTCCGATGAAATAGCTTTTATTTTTTTACCCGCCGTTTACGATCTCTCGCAAATAACGGTTACGGCTCCGAATCCGGCAGGCAAGCCGATCGACAGAACTTCTTATCCGCATACCGAATGGACGCTTATTTCCGGCCTTGGAACGCTTAACGGTACTCAATATTCTTCGCCGGCTCCTGAAACCGTCTTATTTAAAGCGGTTTACAGACACGGCGGCGACATCGAAACCGCCGATTTCACCTTAAGAATAGTCGGCTTAAGCTCAATATCCCTCGATATAAATTCCGACGATCTTATACTCGCTCAAGGCGGCGAAACGATTTACGACCTTGCCGGAATCTCTGTCACGGCCCATTATTCCGACGGCACTTCAAAAAATGTAACCAACGACGCAGGAACTTTCTGCAGCATTAATTCCGGCTCGGGAATTCTAACCGGAAAAATATACGCGGCGCCGACCGCGCCCGAAACCGTCGTTTTTACGATCGGCCATACACAGGGTTCGATCACTAAAACGGCAATTTTCACGCTGACTACTATCGATAACACGCCTCCCGCCCCGCCGACCGCCGTTAATTACATATACGCAGCAGCCTGGACGGGCATTATATACACAAGCGGCGTCGCCTTGGATATGTCAGGAAATATTTATGCGACCGGCGCTGATCATACCGTAAAAAAATTCGCTCCCGGCGGCGGTTTAATAACTAAATGGGGTTCTTACGGACAGCTACCCGGCAAGTTTTATAATCCTGCCGGTATCGCCTGCGCTCCCGCCGGACATATTTACGTAGCCGATCAATACAATAACCGCATCCAGAAATTCGATTCCAACGGCGCATATATTCTTCACTGGGGAGCGCCCGGCCCCGGAGACGGTCAGTTCAGCTATCAGTTCGGAATTTCGGCGGACAGGTTTGGAAGCGTTTTAGTTGCCGATACTTATAACTGCCGTATCCAAAAATTTGACTCCGACGGTAATTTTATAATGAAGTTCGGAAGTTACGGAAATGCGCCGGGACAGTTCATAAATCCAATCGGCGTCAGCAGCGACTCTTCAGGCAATATTTATGTATCAGACTCCGGCAACCATCGAATTCAGAAATTCGATTCGAACGGCAACTATTTATCCTGCTGGGGCGGCCCCGGGACCGGAGACGCCCAATTTAACCTGCCTAGCGGCATGGCTTTCGACGGCAGCGATTATTTATACGTGGCCGATCATCATAACAACCGCATCCAGAAATTTGATTCTAAAGGTAATTATATAACGCAATTAGGAACCGATTCAAGCAATGACGGCCAACTGCGCAGGCCACACGGCGTCGCGCTAGATTACTCCGGCTGCGTTTATGCGGCAGATTCCTATAATCATCGTATCGTTAAATTTGCGCCTCAACCTTAAAAAAATCGATCCGTTATCGATAAAGCTATACTGTACAATCAGCATAGCCTTACGATAACAGATCAGACGATTATAATGGATTTTATTATTTAGTTTCTACTCTTAGCGATGAGTCGGACGATTTTATCCCTGAGCCTTTTTCAGAGCGTTAACGCCGCCTACTATATCAAGAATTTCGGAAGTGATGGATTCCTGGCGCGCCCTGTTTAAAATAAGGGTAAGCTCGCCTATCAACTCGCTGGCCTTATCTGTGGCGGAACTCATAGTTATCATGCGCGTTCCCTGCTCGGAACATGACGATTCGACTATGGCGTTGAATAAAAGCATTTTTATATAGCGCGGCAGAAGATAATTTAATATATCGCTCGCGTTTGGCTCGAATATAAAATCGTTTGAAATGGCGGGCGCCGAAAGGCGCTGCGTGAATTCTTTACGGTTGAAATCAAGAGGCAGTATTTTTTCCGTCACGATTTTATAGGTTATCGTCGATACGTAATGAGTGTATAAAACCTGTATATCTTTAGACAGATTACCGTCGTAAACGCGAAGGACTTCATCGACTACGGCTTCTATATCGTCGAATTTAGGATCAGGCTTGTTAAACGGGATGTTAAACATTACTTTATACCCGCGCTTCTTAAGATAATCGTTGCCCTTGGAGCCTACGGTTATTATCAGAGTTTCATACCCTTCCAGTTTAGACGCTTTTACAATGTATTCAGCTTCCTTGCATATATTGATATTAAACGAGCCGCAAAGCCCCTTGTCGCCGGTTAGCACGATAAGGCAGCGGACGCGGGGCGCCTCTGCTATTTCGCTGTCGCTCATAACGAAAGAATGCTTATGCTCCGATAGATAAGAAGACATATCCGCGATCATTTCTTTAATACGCTTAAAATAAGCGCTGATACCGCTTAAACGGACCTGCGCCCTTTTAAACTTGGCCGCGGAAACCATCTTCATGGCGCGGGTGATATGCTGTATCGATACGATCGATTTTATCTTTCTTTTTATTTCTTTAGCCTGTTTCATTTTTTTATCTCCGATAACGGCCTGTCATTAATTTTTTTATTTGTTATATTTTTCTTTATTGAAAATAGCGATATATTCGCCGCAGCTTTTCTTTAATAACTCGCTGGTGTTATTATCGATAGTTTTGCTTTTTTTAATTTCAACCGCTATCTGCGGGTATTTATCGTCGATATATTTAATAAAACCATCTTCGAAAACGCTGGTGTCTGAAGTTTTGAGATCGTCGAGCAAACCCCAGGTGGCAACGGCTATTATGGCGATCTGATGTTCGACTTCCATCGGTTTGTACTGGGGCTGCTTTAATATTTCGGTCAGTTTCTGGCCGCGGTTAAGCTGCGCCTTTGTAGCCTTATCGAGATCGGAAGCGAACTGGGCGAACGCCTGCAATTCGCGGAACTGGGCCATATCGATTCTGAGGCGGCCGGCTATCTGCTTCATCGCTTTGATCTGGGCGTTGCCGCCGACGCGCGATACGGATATGCCGACGTTTATGGCCGGACGAATACCCGAATAGAAAAGATCGGATTCGAGATATATCTGGCCGTCGGTGATGGATATAACATTAGTCGGAACGTAAGCCGAAACGTCGCCGGCCTGAGTTTCGATTATAGGCAGAGCGGTCAGCGAACCGCCGCCGTTTTTATCGTTGAATTTGCATGCTCTTTCCAGGAGTCTTGAATGCAGGTAAAATATATCGCCCGGATAAGCCTCGCGGCCTGGCGGTCTTCTTAATAAAAGCGAAATCTGGCGGTAAGCCACGGCGTGTTTAGAAAGATCGTCATATATAACAAGCGCGTGCTTGCCGTTGTTTCTGAAATATTCGCCTATGGCGCATCCTGAATAAGCCGAAATAAATTGCTGCGAAGCGGGATCGGAGGCGGTAGCCGAAACTACGGTAGTGTAATCCATGGCTTTATTGAGCTCGAGTGTTCTTATGACCTGAGCCACGGTAGAGCGTTTCTGGCCGATAGCTACGTAAATGCAGTTAACGTCTTTGCCGCGCTGGTTTATTATAGTATCGATGGCTATAGCCGTTTTGCCGGTGGCGCGGTCGCCTATTATAAGTTCGCGCTGGCCGCGGCCGATAG